>JBGQCZ010000089.1:0-11321 GCA_041495645.1 Gemmataceae bacterium
GTAGGGTGGGTCAAGGAGCTTTAAGCGGCGAAGGCCCACCATTTGGTCGCTGACGCAATGGTGGGCCTGCGTCGCTTAAAGCTCCTTGACCCACCCTACAGACTACAAACGAGTAGTTGCGGGGATACGAAAAATGCCCGAGTTTCTGAGGCCTCATTTACCGCTGTTCTCCTCCCGTCGCCAGTTTCTGCGCGAAGCCGGTCTTGGTTTTGGCGCGTTGGCGTTTGCGGCGACGAGCGCAAAGCCGCAAGCGGCGGGGCCGGCGCATGTGCTGCCGAAGGCGGATCGAGTCTTGTTTCTGTTCATGGAGGGCGGGCCGAGTCACGTCGATTTGTTTGATCCGAAGCCGGAACTCACTAAACGAAATGGGCAGCCGTTGCCCTCGAGTTTTGGGCGCGTCATTACGCCGATGGGCACCGGCGGGAATAATCTGCTGGCCAGCAAACACAAGTTCGCCAAGCACGGCCGGAGTGGATTGGAAATCAGCGATTGGCTGCCGCACATGGCCACCTGTGCCGACGATTTCTGCGTGCTGCGTTCGTGTTGGGCCGATGGGCTGAACCACGTCGGTTCGGTTTGCCAGATGAACACCGGCAACATCCTCGCGGGCCGGCCGAGTCTTGGCTCGTGGGTCACGTACGGCCTCGGTAGCCCGAACCAGAATTTGCCCGGCTTCGTGGTGATGACCGATGGCGGAGAGGTCACGGGCGGGGCGCGCAACTGGGGCACTGGATTCATGCCCGCTACTTACCAGGGCACGCTTTTTCGCAATGGACCGAACCCGATCCTGAATTTGCATGCGGCGAACGGCGAAGCGGATCGTCAGCGGGCCAAGCTCGATCTGATTCGCGAATTGAACGAACACCATCGACTTGGCCGTGAAGATGATTCATTGCTGTCGGCGCGTATGAATGCCTATGAATTGGCGTTTCGCATGCAGGCCGCGGCGCCGGAAGCCGTGGACTTGGCGCAGGAAAGCGCCAAGACCAAGGAAGAATACGGCCTGAATCGCAAGGAATGCGCCGAGTTTGGTCATCGCTGTTTGTTGGCTCGGCGGTTGCTGGAACGCGGGGTGCGTTTCGTGCAGGTTTATTGCGGAGCCGGCAGTGCCTGGGATGCACACGCCGATCTCGAAGGCAACCACACGCGAATGTGTGCTCGCGCCGATCAGCCGTCCGCCGCTCTACTTCGCGACTTGAAGCGGCGCGGCATGCTCGAACGCACCCTGGTCATTTGGGGTGGAGAGTTCGGCCGCACGCCGATGACCGAAGGCACCAACGGCCGCGATCACAACCCGTATGGCTTCACCATGGTCTTCGCCGGCGGCGGAGTCAAAGCCGGCAGCGTCGTGGGCCGCACCGATGAATTCGGCCTCAAGGCGGTTGAGGATCGCACGCACGTCCACGATTTGCACGCAACCATTCTGCACGCGCTGGGCATGGATCACTTGCGGTTGACCTACCGTCACAACGGCCGCGACATGCGTCTCACTGAGGATGCGGGCACGGTAATGGAGAAGCTGTTCGCCTGAGTATTCGGTACATTTCTCGCGGATTTCGTGATGCCTACCATCGCCGATGTGATGGCCTACCTCGATCAATTCGCTCCGACGTCGACGGCCGCGGAATGGGACAACGTCGGTTTGATTTTGGGCGATCGTTCTGCGCCGGTGAAGCGCATCCTCACGTGCTTGACGGTGACGCCGGAAGTCGTGCAGGAAGCCGTTTCGACAAACGCGAATTTGATCGTCACGCATCATCCGATGCTGTTCCGGCCAGTACAGAAGCTCACCGATGTGGCGAGCGAAGGCCGCATGGTGCTGGCGCTCCTGAAGGTTGGCATCGCCGTTTACAGCCCGCATACGGCGTTCGACAATTGCGTCGGCGGAATCAACGACCTGCTCGCTCAAAAACTTGGACTGATTGAAGTGACCTGTTTGCGACCATATGAAGCATGTCGAAAGTGCAAAATCGTTGTGTTTGTGCCGGATGCGGACCTGGCGAAAGTGTCGGACGCCATGTTCGCGGCCGGCGCCGGGCTTATCGGACAATATCGCGAATGCAGTTTTCGCGTGTCGGGTAAGGGCACATTTTTTGGCTCTGAGGGAACGAACCCGACCCTGGGAAAGAAGGGACGGCGGGAGGAAGTCAGCGAATTGCGGTTGGAAGTCGTTTGTCCCGAGGCCAACCTCGAGGCCGCAATCGCTGCGATGCGAAAAGCTCATTCATATGAGGAACCGGCTTTTGATGTGCATCCATTGCGGGCAGATCGTGGGCCGGGCGGGGAAGGGCGGATTGGCCGGCTTGCGGAACCCGTTGCGCTTGGCGATTTCGCGAATCGAGTTCGAGCGGGATTGAATTCGGGGCCGGTTCAGATTGTTGGCGACCTCGCCAAGCCAATTAGCAAAGTTGCGTTGGCGTGCGGTGCAGCTGGCGAGTTTTGGAAGGATGCAATCCGGGAGCGAGCGGACGTGTTCTTGACGGGTGAAATGCGCTTTCACGACTATTTGTCAGCGCAGTCAGGCAACATAAGTCTTGTTCTGCCAGGACATTACGCTACGGAGCGTCTCGGAGTCACGATGCTGGCACAACAGCTGGCCAAACAGTGGCCTGAGCTGAAGGTTTGTTCGAGCGACAGCGAAAGTGATCCGGTTCGCTGGGTCTAAACGAGTCTCGTGATTCAATTCCTTATCGGACAATTAGTTAAGTCAAAAATCAAATCTGTCTTGCTCCAGCACATCCGGTGCAAATCTCCTAGTTACCCGATCTTAACATCCCACCGGCAAATCGTGAGCTATCGTTATAGACGGTATTCTCGCCGTGACCGCGAGAACTTGCCCAATTTGCCTGCCCATGCTGGCGGTCGGCCAAAGCCGATCTCGCTACCCCCTGTTGGACGGGAGTTTGAAATGTCCGTGGAGTTGCAGGAATCGACCGGGCCGTCAACGTGCCTGCTTACTGACCCCCCCGACCACGCCTTGCTGGAGAATCTGCGGCACGGAGATCGCGATTCGGCAACGGTGCTTTATCGTCGTTATGCCAAGCGGCTGCGGCAGTTGATTCGCGCCAAATGCTCATCGGAGCTGGCTCGCCGCGTCGACGCTGAAGACATCATGCAGTCGGTGTTCTACGCGTTTTTTCGCGGGGCACGAGGCGGTTGCTATCAGGTGCCGGCGGGCGAAGAATTGTGGCCGCTGCTTTTGGTCATCGCGTTGAACAAGATTCGCACGCAGGGCACATATCACCGCGCCGCCAAACGCGACGTGCGGTTGACTCAAGGGCTGGATGACGCGGACGCATGGAAAGGAGCGGTGACGCGGCTTGAAGCCGATGAACCGCTGCCGTTTTTACATTTGATCGCTGAGGAAACTTTGGAACGGATGCCACCTTCCCAGAGAGAAATCGTCGAGCTGCGCGTAGCTGGTTATGAGGTCGAGGAGATCGCCGACAAAGTGGGCCGATCCAAGCGGACGGTCGAGCGGCTCCTGCAAACATGCCGGCAACAGTTGAGCGCAATGCTCGCGGAGGTGGAACGCGATGGCAACCCTGACGCACGCACGCTGGAACCCAGTTGAACTGGAACAATGCGTTGAGGCGTTCGAGTCGGCATGGAAGAAAATGGGAATCGCCGCGGTGCATGACTTCGTGCCGCCGCAAGACGACCCGGCTTACGGCTCCGTCCTTTGCGAGCTGGTTCGCATCGACATCGAATATCATTGGTCGCGCGGCGACCGCCGCGGCCTTGATGACTACCTCTCCGAATTCCCCATTCTCCGCCGCGATCCCGAATTGCTGCAGCAGATTGCCTACGAAGAATACCGGCAACGCTTGCAGGCCGGCGAAACTGTCGATCGCGACAGCTATCAAGCGCGCTTCGAAATCGACGTTAGCTCTTGGCCCGAATCCTCTGAAATCGAGTCTTCGGCGTTGATCGAATTGCGCACGCGCAAGGTCGAACGCGAGGAAATGCGGAATTCGACCGGGGCCGAGGCTCGCAACAGCGAGCGGCCTGAAAAGACTAGGATGCCCAAGATTGGCGATGTGCTTGTGCACTTCCGCATCGTCGGCAACTTGGGCGACGGGGCCTTTGGACAGGTTTACCTCGCTGAGCAGACGGACCTGTCCAATCGCAATGTCGCCCTGAAGGTCACCTCGGACGCCAATGCCGAACCGCAGTTGATGGCCGAATTGCAGCATGCGAACATCGTGCCGATCAATTCGGTGCATCGCTTTGGCAAGCTCCAGATCATTTGCATGCCGTATCACGGATCGACGACGCTGAAGCACGTCATGGACGAAGTCGGCAAGACAGAAGGATCGTTTCCATCTACGGGCCGGGCGTTCCTGAGCACGTTGTTCGATCGCAGCAAGTCGTCGAAATCGCCATCATCCAACTCACTGCCGGCGGTCTCGAAACCAGACTCGGGCGTCCGCCGCGTGGTCTCTTTCGACGAATTGCCGCCCATTAAGCGGCTGAGCGAGTTGGAAAAACTGGCCGACATGTCCCAAGTGGACGCGGCCCTGCGAATCGTGCACGGCGTCACCGAGGGCCTGGTTCACGCCCATGATCGGGGCCTCATTCATCGCGACCTCAAGCCGGCCAACATTCTCCTCGCCGACGATGGCACGCCGATGTTGCTGGACTTTAACCTCGCGGCCCACACGACCGACGCGAAGGGCATGACGCGGATGCGCATGGGCGGAACGTTCCCGTACATGGCGCCCGAACAGCTCGATGCCATTCGCCGCAAGCAGTTGTCGCGCGACCCGCGCAGCGATTTGTACGCTTTGGGAGTGATCCTGTACGAATTGCTGACCGGCCGCCACCCGTTCCCGAAGAACAAGTGCGTTCGCCAGGACTTCTTGGATCAAATGGTGGCCGATCGCCGCCGACCCATTGCGGATCCGCGGCAAATCAACAAAGCGATCCCCGCCGCCGTGGCGAGCGTCGTGACCAAACTCTTGGCCGCCGAGCCGGTTCTGCGTTATCAGTCGGCCGTCGATTTGAAGGACGACCTGGAACGGCAACTCGAGTCGCGTCCGCTGAAGCATGCGATGGAGTGGTCGTTGCGCGAGCGGGCGGTCAAATTCCGCCGGCGGCATCCGCGACTGTTCACCGCCATTGCGGTTAGCGCCCTGGTGCTGCTGCCAGCAACGTTGGCCTCCGGTTCGTTTGCCGAGTCCGCTCGCCGGAGTCGGGAGCGGAACCGGGCGGAAGCAGTGTTGCGGATGAATGATTCCCTCGACAAATGCACCTTGGCCACCGCGTATTTGTCGGAACGAAACTCTGCGGCACGAGTCGGCAAGAAAGGGCTGCGGCTGGTAGAGGAACTCTTTGCCCAGTATGGGATGCGTTCCGATGGGGCGTGGGCGGCGGACTCGGAAATCGCCAGACTCACGGAGCCCGAACAACAGCGGCTCATGCGTGGGCTCGGCGAGATGATGATCACGACGGCAGATATGAAACGTCGATGGGCCGACGACGCGAACGACACCGCGCTGCGGGATGAGGCCATGACTTGGAACCGGCTGGCGGAGACCTGCTATGTGCGGGCTGGCCAAGTGCCCGACCGCGTGAAGTGGCAGCGCGATCTTCTGAGCGGCAAATCCGGCGAAAAGCCCGGTAAGGATCTGCCGCAGTTGGCAAAGATGGACGAAGCGGACCTCTATGCCGCGGCCTGCAATCTGGTGAGTGAACTCAAATATCGCGAAGCGCTTGTGCTCTTGGATGAATTGACCTCGCGCGATCCGACGCATTTCCTTGCCTGGTACTACAAGGGCAGCTGCTGCGACTCGTTGGGGCTCGACGAAAAGGCGATCCGCGCGTGGACGGTTTGCGTCGCGTTGAAGCCCGAATTTCCAAACGGCTTCGCGAACCGGGCGCGAGCGTTGATGCGTCGCGGTGAGCACCGCGAAGCCATTCTCGACCTCGATCGGGCGTTGACGCTCGAGCCCAGTCTGACGACCGCGTTGATTCAGCGAGCGGACGCGAAGCGGGGCTTCGGCGACTTTTCTGGCGCCGAAAGCGATTTGACAACGGCCTTGACCCACGACGGCGCACCCACGCGAATTTATTTCCTTCGCGCAATGGTGTACCAGTCGCTCGGCAAGAAGATCGAAGCCGATCGTGACCTGGCCGAAGGGATGAAACAAGAACCGCAAGACGAGGTGGACTATACGTTCCGAGGGTGTGCGCGACTGAAAGACGACCCGACTGCCGCTTTGAGGGACTTCAATAAGGCACTGAACCTGAATCCGCGCCACCAGCCGGCTCTGCTGAACAAAGCTTATCTTTTTGGGGACGTATTTGGAAAGACCGAACTTGCGTTGGGGGTCGTGAACGAGATGCTGCGATTGCATCCATATGACCTGACGGCTCGATGTGGACGGGGCGTCTACAACGCCCGCTTAGGGCGGGTCCGAGAAGCGCGTGAAGACGCGGCCGCGTGTGTGAAATACGTTCGCGATGGGCGGGGATTCTTCCACTTGGCCTGCCTTTATTCGTTGCTGTCGCCCCATGATTCCGAGGCACGCGATGAGTCCATCCGGTTCCTGACGCTTGCAATCCAAAAAGGTGGAAGTCGGCCCGAGGAACTTCGCACCGACAAGGATTTGGACCCGATTCGCCAGGATTCCGAGTTTAATCGCCTTGTACAGCTGGCGACAACCGGGAATAAATGAGAATTAAGGTTACACCTTAATTTTCTATTTGACAGCAGAATTGCCAAAATTGTTGGCGGATGGCGGTCGCCGATTCGGTTTCCCTGAAATGAAGGCTAAACTGTCGTTCGGCTCTCGGTTTATCGCGCAAACGCACTCCCACCGGGCTGTCGGCGCTAAATCGAGATCCGGACGGTCCGAACGAACGGAGGGCTTGGCAAAAACCACAATTCGAGCACTTTCCCCTTGAAACTTCTTTTAGGGGGGTTAGTATCATCTTCGATCGCTGCCTTTGTCAGGCCGATCGTGGATCGATGCTGTACTGCCATTTGGTGAGGAATTAGCCTTCACTCACCCATCAGCTTCCTTCCACTGCGTTCGGTGAACGCCACAGGATCCTTCGGTGGGAGTGTTCGCGCGCTTGTAGGCGCATGGTTTTGCGCGAGAAGTGTGCCACCTTCTAATCTTCCATACCGAAGCATTCGACTCCTTCACCCAACGTTGTCCGTGCCCAGACAGCTTAGAAGTGGGAGAATCCTATGCTCCGCAAGTCGCTGTTGCGCCTCGAACGTCTCGAAGATCGTGATGCACCATCCGGTCTCGACCCAGATCCGACCGGCGGGACGGATCCGCCGCCTGATCCAACTACCGGGTACGTTGCTCCGCCGAGCCCGACTCCTGGAACGGGTACACCTCCCGGTCCATGATTGAAACAGCAATCGCACTCGCGAAATACAGACGCTTATCGCATCTGCGCGTGGCGTTGTATAAAATTCGCGTGAATCGTGGGCGCGGTAACCGTGCCCACGATTGGCGCGAATTTTGTTTTTTCATTTCTGCGTGAACCTAATCGCGCCTTGTCGGTTCCTGTAAAAGAGCTAGTTTTTCTCTTTACATTCTCAATCGGGCCAGTTCCCTTTTCACAAGGACTTGATCCGTGGTTCCCAACGTGGCGGTGGTGGGCGCGACGGGTGCGGTGGGCGAGTTGATCCGTCAGGTCTTGGTCGATCGCAATTTCGCGGTCAAGTCAATCAAATTCCTGGCTTCTTCGAAAAGCGCCGGCAAACCGATCACGTTTCGTGGCCAGACGTACACGGTTGAGGCGATTCGCCCTGAAGCGTTCGTCGGCATCGATCTGGTTTTGTCGAGCACGCCGTCGTCGGTCAGCCGGGAGTTTGGACCCATCGCCGCCAAGGCCGGCGCCATTGTCGTGGACAATTCTTCCGCTTGGCGCATGGACCCGGATGTTCCGCTGGTCGTGCCAGAAGTCAACCCGGACGCGTTGAAGAACATTCCCAAAGGCATCGTGGCCAATCCAAATTGCGTCGCGATTCCACTTTGCGTGGCCGTCAAGCCGCTGCACGATTTGGCTAGAGTTAAGCGCATCGTTGTGGCGACGTATCAATCGTCGTCAGGCAAAGGCGCGACGGGCTTGAAGGATTTCGATGCCCAACTCGCGGCCTTTGCCAAAGGCGGGCCGGTGCCGGCGCCGTCGGCGCACAAGGGTCAGCTTGCCGGCAACGTCATCACCCTCGATTGGACCCTGGACCCGAACGGCTACACTGAGGAAGAGAACAAGGTCATCAACGAGACGCGCAAGATTCTCGGCGAGCCGGCGCTTGGCGTAAGCGTCACGTGCGTGCGCGTGCCGGTGCGCGTGAGCCATAGCGAAGCCATCAACGTTGAATTCGAGCGACCGATTACTGCGGAGCAGGCCCGGGCGGCGTTGAGCAAAGCGCCGGGAGTAATTTTGCTCGATGAAACCAAGGGGCAGGTGCCCCAGCCGATCCACGCCGAAGGTCACGACGAGGTATTCGTCGGCCGCGTTCGCCGCGACCCGAGCGTGCCGAACGGCCTGAATTTGTGGGTGGTGGCCGACAATCTGCGCAAGGGCGCCGCCTCGAACGCCGTGCAAATCGCCGAGGTGCTGTTCAAGAACTGAGAATTGTTCGACGCCGAAAGCGCCGAGAACGCAAAGATCTGCGCTCCCGGCGGTAGAACCACACGTTAGATGCGTAATATCAAGTTGACCGTCTCTTACGACGGCACCGAGTTTCGCGGCTGGCAAACTCAGCCGGGGCTGCGTACCGTTCAGGAGACGTTGGAGCAAGCCATCGCCGCGGTTACGGGCGAGGAACGCGCGCGCTGCAATGCCAGCGGGCGAACCGATTCCGGTGTCCATGCCGTCGGGCAAGTCGTGAACTTCCGCACCGAAAGCGATTTACCGCCCGAGACCATACTTCGCGCCGTCAATTCTCACTTGCTGCCAGATGTGATCGTTCGCGAGGCAGCCGAGGTGTCGCAAGCGTTCGACGCCAACCGCGATGCACTGCTCAAACTCTATCGCTATGTGATTCACGACGGTGAGGTGCCCGAAATTTTCCTGCGCCTTTACGCGCATCACGTAAAATGGCGTCTGGACGTGGACGCGATGCGGCGAGCGATCCGCCCATTGTTGGGCCGACACGATTTCCACAGCTTCGAGACCGATTGGCCAAACCGCCAGTCCAGCATTCGTACGGTCACCCACGCCAGCGTCAATCGCGTCGGCGATTGCATTTGGATCGACGTCGAGGCCGACGGATTCCTGTACAACATGGTCCGAGCCATTGCCGGCACTCTCATCAACATCGGCCGCGGGTATTGGCCCGAAGAGCGAATGACCGAGATTCTGAGTGCCGAAGACCGCCGCGAAGCTGGCCCCACCGCGCCGCCCAAAGGCTTGTTCCTGATGCGAGTGACCTATGCCGAGTGAGCCGCGCGGTTACCCCGAGAAACTCGAGATCGTACCGCTGAGCAACGCGGTGAAGACCGCCGTATCAGTACCGGGATCGAAGAGCATCACCAACCGAGCGTTGGTACTAGCGGCCCAATGCCGAAACGGCGGCGAACCAGTTTGCCTGACGAGGGCCTTGCGATCGGAAGATACGGAAGTCATGGTCGAATCGCTGCGGCGACTGGGCTTTGAAGTCGCCGACGACATGCCGGAGACGATTCTTGTCTCGGGCGCGGAGAATTCACCTCTCATTGCCAATTCCAATGCGGACCTGTTCGTTGGAAATTCCGGCACGACCATGCGTTTTCTAACGGCCTTCGTCAGCGCGGGCAAAGGTCGCTATCGGCTCGATGGTGTTCCGCGAATGCGGGAACGACCGATTGAAGACTTGCTATCGGCGTTGCGACAACTCGGAGTGAACGCGCGCAGCGAATTCGGCAACGGCTGTCCGCCGATCATCGTTGAGGCAAACGGGTTGAGAAGCGGAACGGTCAAAATCAAAGGCAGCGTCAGTAGTCAGTTTGTGAGCGCCATTCTGATGGTCGCCCCGCTTGCCGATGGCGATGTGGTACTTGAAGTCGATGGGCCCCTGGTGTCGGAACCGTACGTTGCCATGACCGCCGAAATGATGCGGCAGTTCCGCATGCCGGTCAACGAAGTTGGCCCAGGAAAATACTACGTCTCTCCATGGGATGGCTTCGGACCGAGCGAGTATCTCATCGAGCCGGATGCAAGCGCCGCAAGCTATTTCTTTGCCGCCGCGGCGATCACTGGCGGCACAGTCACGGTTTCGGACCTGTCGCGTCAATCGTTGCAAGGCGATGTACGTTTTGTCGATGTCTTGCAGGAAATGGGTTGCCGGGTCGCGGAATGCCAGTCGGGAATCACGGTTCACGGCCGATCGTTGCGCGGCATCGAAGTGGACATGAATGGAATCAGCGATACCGTCATGACCCTCGGTGCAGTCGCTTGTTTCGCCGAGAGCCCGACGACGATGCGCAACGTGGCCCATATTCGCAACAAAGAAACCGACCGCATCTCGGCGCTGGCGACGGAACTTCGCAAGGTCGGCGCCGAGGTTGAGGAGTTCGCCGATGGCTTAAGGATCACGCCGGGGAAATTGCATGGGGCGGAAATCGAGACCTATCTCGATCATCGGATGGCCATGAGCATGGCAATGGTTGGGCTGAAGACCCCTGGCGTGGTGATTCGCAATCCCGGCTGTGTGGCGAAGACCTATCCGGGATTTTGGGAAGATTTGGAGCGCCTGCGCGCCTAGGGACCTTCGAATTGGATTCAAACGTGCCAGGCTCGCGAATTACGCCGCCGTCGCTTACTTCGCTGGTCGCGGCTTCCAGTCCGGGCTTAGGCGCAGGATCTTGCCCAGCACTTTTTGCCTTTCGCCTTCATTCACGGCCGCGGCAAGCTTGGCCTTCAGTTTGAGCATCTTCTTCTTGCGATGATACCGGCGGTCCAATTCAATGCGACGTTCGACCATCTTTAGGTTTCCCTTCATTCGTGCGATCTTCGTGCCTACTATGCTATCGGGTTGCGCGTGATTCGCCCAGCCTGAGCCGCGCTCCGTACAACAGGTACATGGAAGCGGTTTGGATTATTCTCGGCGTCGTTACGGCCATTTGCATTTTCGGCATCGCGGTCTTGTGGGTGCGTCGTTCGTTTCAGCGGGTGTCCGTTCCGGACGCGAAGCACATGTTCGATCTGCAGGCTCAGCAACTCAAGTCGTTGTTCTTCACGGCGGCGTCTTCAACAGGGCTGCCGCGCGGGCTGACCTGGAAGTCGTGCGAATTTGGGACCGAACCGGAATTCGCTCGCGACAAGAGGTCCGGGGAAATGTTGGCCCTGTTGCCGCTCACGATTGCCTTCGA
>JBGQCZ010000090.1:0-11318 GCA_041495645.1 Gemmataceae bacterium
ACGCGGCCTACCTGAAAACCCGCCCGCTGCCCAAATCGGCAAGTTATCAGCCCCGCAGCGCCCAAAACCCACGAATCGCCGCATAAATCATCCGATCACGGCGACGACACCCTCCGGAATCGGTCAATCGGTGCGGGCATGAGCTTCACGTTCGTTCCTTTCGGCGCTGTTTTCTTGCAGGCTTGGCGGGGCCTTCAGTTTGTTCGGCGCGGATTCGCTCCAGCAGCACCGACGCCGGTTCGTACTCGCGCTTTTCGCGGCGGGCCAGTTCGGCTTCGGTCGGCACCAGTTCGCCGCGGAACGCCTTGGCCAGCACCGCCTGGGTCAGCCGCTCCACTCGCTGCGTCGTCGCCGTCACCCGTTGCTCGATCGCGTCCGCCCGTGCGAACAACGCCTCCACCCGGCGGACGATCTCGCGCTGCTCGGTGAGGGGACACCAATTCATCCAATACTCGGCCAGCTTGGTTGCATTGATGTTTGACTGGCTTACGCCGTCGGTCCGGACTTGGAGACAGTATTCTTTGAAATCAGGACTATTCAGAGACAGGTTCAGAAACCGAGGGTCAAGCTCTGGGCCAGGAACGAGCCGAATCAAGTACCCCGCAAATATCGCGGCGCGCTCACCGCGGTAGATGGCCGTCTTTCCCACAAGCTCGGGGCTGTTGGTCCGATTGAAAAGGACCGTGTTCGGCGCCAAAGAGTATTTCTTTATCTCATTGGGGTCGTTGGAAAATACGAGGTCGGACCAATCGATTTGTCCGTTTTGTATGTTGCCCATGCGCAAGACCGGAACACTTCCTTTGCTCGAGGATTTCTGACTCGAACCGTAGTCGAAATCAGCGCAAATGTCCGAGAGCTCACGTTGTCGCCATGAGGCCGGTAGTTCATCGTCCTCAACTTCAGAACTATGCGAATGGCCTCGCCAATCCTCGGTCAGCCGGCCAGAGCTGGCGGCGGCGAGGACGGATTGCCGGAATCGCTTCAGGATCGCCGGCACCTTCGCCAACCGCTCCCGCGCCGCTGTCACCTGCCCTAGCACTTCCTCGACCTTCGCCACGATCCGCTTCTGTTCGGCGAGTGGGGGAAGGGGCAGAGGCAACTCCGCAAGTTTTGATGCATTGCAATTTGGTTGAGCGTTGCCAGAAACGTTGTCGGATATGAGTTGCCAATAATCGGGCGTTTGGAAAAAGAAGCTGAGAAAGGCCGGCTCAATTTGGGCGCGTGGTCGAAGTCGAATCAAATATGATGCGAATACTGCCTTCGGACATTTTCGGATCAGATAACTCTTACCTGTGGTTGCCCCGGTCCGGGCAAAAACAATATCGCCCGGTTTGACCGCGAAACGAGAAAGGTCTTCATTGCCAATTTCGCACGACGGCACCGCGTCCCAATTCACGGTTCCGTTCTGAATGTCTGTGATTCGAAGGAACCGCGGCCCGTTTGCGTCTTGCATGGCTGACGCTGTGTAGCCGTATTGAATTGCTGCAGAAATCTCGCCGACGCTTGTGCTCGCCCATCCCTCCGGCAGTTCGCCGTCATCCTCGATCATCGCCCGCCCCCGTTTCCGAGCAGGACAAGCACGCGGTTCAGTTCCTTCACCGCTCCTTCCAACTCCGTCACGGCTTCCGCGGCCAGTTCCTCCGGCTCGGGCAGGTCGTCGGCGTCTTCGAGCGATTCTTCTTTCAGCCATTTGAAGCTGTCGAGCTTGAAGTCGCGTTGCTTAACGTCGCCGATGGGAAATGAGCGCCAGCGGTCTTCCTTTGAGTCGTTGGCGTTGCGCTTGCTTCGCCCATTGGCGTCTTTGCCGTAGCAAGCCTCGAACTCGGCGAAGTGGGCGTCGGCGAGCGGGCGGTCTTTCTTGGTGATGCCGGGCACGTTGGTGCGGGCGTCGTAAATCCAGACGGTTTCGGTGGGCGCTCCCTTCGTGAAGAAAATCACGTTGGCCTTTACGCCCTGGCTGTACGGCGTGAAGGTGCCGCGCGGCAGGCGCAGCACGGTGTGCAGGTCGCAATCCTCGCACAGGATTTTGAACACTTCGCCGGCCTGATCGGCGAACAGGCAATTATCCGGCAGCACCACGGCCGCCCGCCCGCCGGGACGTAGCACGGTCAGGACGTGCTGGAGAAAGTTCAATTGCTTGTTCGAAGTGGAGACGGTGAAGTCCTCGCGGTCCGGGGCCTGATTCGCGCCGCGGGTGCCGAAGGGCGGATTGGTCAGGATCACGTCAAAGCGTTTGGGCGACGGCGGTTCGTAAATGGTGTCGCCGAGCGGAATCTGGGCGTCGATGTTGTGCAGGAACAGGTTCATGAGGGCGAGGCGGCGCGGCCGGGCGACCAGTTCCTGGCCGAAGTAAGTGGACTTGCGGACGCGCTTGGCCAGATCGCGGTCCATCGCCCCCTTCACCAGCTTGTTGAACCATTCGTAGGCGGCGACGAGAAACCCGCCGGTGCCGCACGCCGGATCGCAGACGGTGAACTCGGCATGGGCGCGCGGGTCGGGCTTCATGCAGCGGACGATCGAATGGATCAGTACGCGCGGTGTGAAGTATTGCCCGGCCCCTTTCTTGCCTTCGCTGGCGGCCTTCTCCAGCAGCCCTTCGTAAGCCTCGGCCTTGATGTCCTTGTCGAGGGCAGTCCACTCGGTTTCGTCAACGAGGTTGATGAGTTGCTTGAGGTTGACCGGCTTGTTGAAGCGGCACTGGGCCTCGGTGAAAATGTCGCCGAGAATCCCGCGTTCCTTGGCCAGCCGGCGCAGGATGTCGGTGTAGGTATCGATCAACCCGGTGCCGCTGGCGTCGCGCAGCGTGGGCCAAGCGCAATTCTTGGGCAACTCGACCCCGCGCTCGTCGGCCATCTTGAGGAACAGCAGAAAGGTAATCTGCTCGATGTAATCGCCATAGTCGATGCCGTCGTGGCGCAGCGTGTGGCAAAAACCCCAGAGCTTCTGGACGATGTCGGACATCATCGACCCCGTGGACTCATCTGTTGTGTGCGTTGCAGAATTGCTCGGTCAATCAGCGCTTTTACCACGGGTGCAAGGTTTCGCATTCTTATTCGCGTCATGAAGCCCATTGGACCCAATTCGACGAATAACTTCCCGACGAATTCATCTGCATAACTGCTTGCAATTACTTGAATTCCGTCCCAGTCAATTAGCAGTGGAAGGTTTGGTTCACCGTTAAGTAAATTAATTGTTTTGAGGCGCATTTGGCTCCCCGTATAGCGAGACCCAAAACCAGTCGTCTCGTCCCGCATGCGCAGAGTGATCGCATTTCCGTCCTCGGTAAGGTATTGCACTTCCAGGAAATCGACGTTTGGATGACGAACCGACGAATAGTCAGGTAGTTTGGTCGACTCTGCCAGAATCGCGTTGATGTCAATTTCGTTTGCGTAAGGAATCTGAACATCGACCACGGTGCCGTAAAACTCGCCTTGGGACTCGCACTCTGTAATAATTGGCTCGTTGCGAATCCACGCCACTTCAGCCTGTCCCGAAACTATTCGGAACCAGCCGCCTGTCTGAGTAGCAAGCGCCAGACTTCCGCTGAGACCATTGCCTTGGCCGAAATCGGAATTGCGAGTCACTCCTCCCCGCACAGCTTCCTGAATGGCAACTCGATCAGAGCCAAGCGTAGGAATGGCTTCCTGCAAGGAGGCAAGAATTCCTCGACCCGAGTCAGCTACACAAAAGGCAAGTTTCTTTTCGAACGGAAATATCGCGATTTGCACGAATCCGCCTGTCACACTATTCGAGTGATTGAGAACATTGTCCATTATCTCACTTAACGACCATTCCAGCGAAGACATTGCCGACCGTGGTGCTTCAACAGTTCGAAGGACTACGTCCAGGGTCTGCCTCAAAATCGAATATTGTTCCTGACTGGATTGATAATGTTTGACTGCCAAATGCGGCTCGGTATAGTCATCTGACAACTTGTACTGGTCCGGAGAGAGATAGTGCGCCCAGTTTGTCGTAAGGAAGCGTTGTTTCTCTTTTGGATTGTTGGGCAGGAAGGCGTCGATGCGATATCCCATGTGGCGTAGCCGTGAGCAATACGCGATCAATGGCAACATGGTATTGGGAAATGCGGCCGTGCACCGCGCAAAGTCGAGAATGATCTGCGGTGGCTTTCCGATCAGATAGGGATGAAGGCAGCGACAAAGTTCGAACATATCCTCTGGACGAAATCCGCCAATAAAGCTGATCGCGTTTTCTTTGCGCCGAATTTCGCCGTCTTTGCTCATCAAGTACCTCAACACCACGCGGGCGATGCTTCACTAATGACGGCAGAGATGATGCCGAGGTTCATCGCAAAACCATGTACTCTCGTTCCCAAGCTCCGCTTGCGAACGTAGCTCTGCTTCGCCTCCCAAACCGCCGGTCACATTGTTGCCGTCGCTGCCGGTCGAGTGCCGCGAAGCAGAGCTTCGCAGACCTACGTCCCAAGCAGAGCTTGGGAACGAGGTTTAAGCACGAGGACTACGCGGCTATCGCCTCATTCAATGTACTAATCAGTTCGGGCAACTTACCGTTGAACACCTTGTCGGCCTTGCTCCAACCGCCGGCGTCCAGCAACACGGGAATCGAGTCGAAATCATCGCGTTCGATGCTGAGATTTGCGATCAGATGTCCGTGAATGCGGCCGAGCCAGGCTTGCTGTTCCGGCGTGAAGCTCTTGCCCGCCGTAAGTTTGGCGAAAGCCCGCTCGACGCGCTCCGCGGCGGTCAGCAGCGGCTCGCCTTCCTTCGCGGCGTGCTTGACCATTGAAATCACGTCCACGAGCGCTTTCTTGTAATGGGCGCGGTGGGCAGTTTCGAGCTTCTCAACGGTGAACGCGCCGGGCGCGGCGGTCAGTTTGGCCTTCAACTCGGTGAGCGCTTTCGTGCCCCAGCGCTTGGGCTTGGCCAGCAGGATTTGCAGCGCGTCGATCTGGTCGGCGTTGTCTTTCACGAACTGGGCGAACAGTTCGAGATAGTCGCCGGGCTTGTAACCCTTGCCGGCGCCATCGCGAACAAGGTACTCGGACGAAACCGAATCTTCGTTTTCGATGGCCCGGATAAAGATCTTGGGCTTGCGCTCGTAGTTTTCGAGCAATGCCTGGAAATTGGGATCGCGCAGCCGCTTCATCTCATCCGTGAAGTTTTTTCGCAGCGCGCCGGTCAGACCGGAGGCATACTTGCCCACGTCGCCGTCGGGGATGCCGAAGGCGGCAAAGCGCTGGCGGGCTTCGGCGGCCATTTCCTTGTCGATGCGCTGCAGGCGCTTCACGAGGCAGCGGATGTTGTAATCGCGGTCGCGGTTGGCCCAGATGTCGTCGATGATCTGCTTGATGGTGCGGTACGGCTTGTCGGGCGGGTCCGAGGTGATGGCGGTCGCGTCGCGGAAGTATTCGAGCAGCGTGCCGTCGAAGCAATCGAAGACGACGAAGTGCGACTTGTCCGGAAACTTCTCGCCCTTGCGCGTGCCGCGACCGACCATCTGCTCGAACAAGATGCGCGATTTCACCGGCCGCAGGAACACTATGTATTCGAGGTCGGGAATGTCCACGCCGGTGGACATCAGGTCCACCGAGATGACGATGCCGGGATTGGGGCGGTTGCGGAACTCGCGGATCAGTTGCAGCGGGCGGTCGCTGTTGCCGGTGATCTTCTTGACGAAGCCTTCGCCGCGTCCGAAGACCCTGCGGGCGGTTTCGGCCAATTGATCGGCGTGCGACGTGTGCGGCAGGTCGTTGGCGGCGAAGATCAGCGTCTTGGGGAAGCGGCCGTATTTCTTCTCGTGCTCGTCGGCGTGCTTCTTGAGTTCCTCCAGAATCTTGCGGTTGGAACTGGGCGAAGTGACGGTCCGCTCGATTTCACTGGTGTCGAAACTCCGCTCGTCTTCGACTTCGTCGAGGCGTTCGGTGCCGCTCTCCGGATCGACCATCTGCACGCGCTCGCCTTCCTTGAGGAACACGCCTTGCAAGCGCACGTCGGACTTGAGCTTCACCACGTCGTAATCGACCAGAAAGCCCTCGCTCACGGCTCGGGCATATTCGTAGCGGTAGACCACGTCGGTGAAATAAGCCTTGGTGTGGGCGGCCGGCGTGGCGGTCAAGCCGATCTTGATGGCGTCGAAATGGTCGAGCGTGTTGCGCCAGTGCGATTGCTCGGCGGTCGTGTAACCACGATGGCATTCGTCGGCGATGATCGCGTCGAAGGCGTGAATCGGAATGTCGAGATGATCGGCATCGTCGTCGATGTCGTCGCCTTCGCCGGACCAGACCGCGCCGCGGCCAAACAGATTGATGGCCATGCGCTGAATCGTGCAGACGTACACGAAAGCGTGCTTTGGCTGCGGGTCGGTCAAGTACTCTTTCGGGAGGACCTTCGGATCGAACGGCTCATCGTCGCCGAGGTCTTCGCGGCGGAAGCGCTGGCTGTAGACCTCGTAAATGGAGCTGAATTTCTGATTTGGCTCCGGCTCGAACGAGGCGAAGGCCCGCACCGCTTGAGCCGCCAATGCCCGGCGGTCCACCAGAAACAGTATGCGTCGGGCCGCGCCCGACTTGAGCAACCGGTAAACCTGATTCACGAGCGTGAAGGTCTTGCCGGTGCCCGTGGCCATGGCCACGAGCATATTCCGCGTGCGTTTGCCGATGGCATTCTCGACGGCGGCGTTGGCGTCCTTCTGGTAAGGGCGCAAACGATGATGGTCGTTCGGGTTGGCCGCGAACCAAGCGTGGGCAGCGCCGAAATCGCGTGCGAGCATTTCACGCAACGCGCCGGGCGTGTGGAACTGCTTGATCGGCCGTGACAGGTTGGGCGCGTCACGGATGTCGTGGAAGCGGATGACTTCGCCGTTGGTCGAGTACAGGAACGGCACGCGGAACCCGCGATAGTTGAACGGGCTATTGCTCACGCCGCGCGAGTAGCGCTCGGCCTGCGTCAGAACTCCGCTGGGACCGATGGTGAGTTTCTTGGCTTCAACGATGCCGATGATTTGACCATCGACCACGAATGCGTAGTCAGCGGGGCCATTGGCAGTCTCAAATTCGGTAATGGCGTGGTGGTCGAAGGAAGATAGCGGTTCGCCCGGACGAAACGGCACGATGTCCCAGCCGAGCTCCCGCAAACGGGGATCGATGCGCTTCTTGCGGCTTTGAAATTCGGATTCGGATTGGGCAGCGGACACGGCAGGTGTGCCTCACCGTCCGTGGCAAAGAGAGTCGGGGCTGTTTGAGTCAGTAAGGCGATTTTCGCAGATTGTCTGCGTCTGACAAGGGCCACGGGGGTCCAATATGATGACTCAACGCCACAACGACTCGACAAGCGAGAAAGCCCATGAGCGAAACACTTTTCAAGAAGGTTGACTACCCGTTATCGCAATTGATCGGCGACATCGAAATGGGAACCATTGGCTTGCCCGACATCCAGCGCCCATTTGTCTGGAAGAACGCCAAGGTCCGTAACCTTTTTGATTCGATCTACCGGGGCTATCCAGTTGGTTACTTTCTCTTTTGGCAAAACGCGCAGGACGGAGGCAATCGAAAGATCGGCACCGACCAGAAACAAAAGGTGCCGAACCTGCTTATCGTAGACGGTCAGCAGCGACTCACGTCAATTTATGCCGTCGTCAAAGGCGTTCCGGTCACAAGAGAGTCGTACCAAAAGGAGAACATCGAAATCGCCTTTAGACCCACGGACGAAGCCTTCGAGGTTGCCGATGCTGCGATTCGAAAAGATCCCGAGTACATTCCGAACATTTCTGTCTTGTGGGCCAAGAACGCCAATCTCTTCGAGATCGTAGGCGGTTATGTCGAGAACTTGAAGAAGCACCGGGAAGCCAACGGAAAGGCCCTCACCGCTGACGAGGTCACGAAAGTCCAAACGGCAATTCAGCGAGTGTCGAATCTACTCAGCTATCCCTTCACAGCACTGGAGCTCTCCTCCGCGATAGATGAGGAACAAGTTGCCGAGGTATTCGTTCGCATCAACAGCGAAGGAAAAGTGCTGAACCAGTCGGACTTTATCCTGACTTTGATGTCGGTGTTTTGGGAAGAAGGGCGGACGCAACTCGAAGACTTTTGCCGGGAAGCCCGCACACCTTCGAAGGGAAAACCAAGCCCTTTCAATCACTTCATCGAACCAGATCCTGGAAACTTGCTGCGCGTCGCCATCGGCGTCGGTTTCCGCCGTGCGAGGTTGAAATACGGTTATGCGCTGCTTCGTGGCAAAGATCTCGAAACAAACGAGTTCAGCGAGCAGCGGAGAATCGAGCAGTTTGAAATCCTGAAGTCGTCGCAGGCGGACGTGCTGAACCTGCAGAACTGGCACGGCTTCATGCGGACTCTGCACTTGGCGGGCTATCGCGGCGCCCACATGATTTCGTCGGACAGCGCGCTGATCTACGCCTACACCCTGTACATGATCGGGAAAAAGAGTTTCGGGATTCAAAGCTTTACGCTGTCCAACGTGATTGCCAGATGGTTTTTCATGGCTTCGCTGACCGGGCGGTATACAGGCGGCGCACCGGAAACTGCAATGGAACGCGATCTGGCTTTCATTCGGCCTTTCACGACAAATGACCAGTTCGTGAACTGGATCGACAAGACGATCGAGGATGTGTTTACAGAAGACTTCTGGAAAATTACGCTTCCTAACCGCTTGGATACGTCTTCGGCTACCAGTCCGATTCTTTACGCCTATTACGCCACGCTCAACCTGCTGCACGCCAAGGTTTTGTTTTCGCACAAGAAGGTCGTTGACCTCCTGGACCCAACGCAAAAAGGGGACAAAGCCGCGGCTGAGCGGCATCACCTTTTCTCGAAGAAGTTCCTCAAGAGCAAAGGGATCAAGTCCATCAAAGAGACCAACCAAGTCGCGAATTACGCGCTGGTTGAATGGGACGATAACATCGCCATTTCTGGCGATTCACCCGTCGAATACTGGCCCGTCTATGCCCAGCGTTTTTCCGAGCATGAGTTGGCTCAAATGTGCCACTGGCACGCCCTTCCAGTCAACTGGCACCAGATGGAGTACCCGGAGTTCCTCGAAGCCAGGCGACGGCTTATGGCGAAAATCATCAAAGAGGGGTTCGAGCGTATTTCCCACGGAACACCTGCCGGGTTTGAAGCGCAAGATGACCGACCCATCAAGGAAATCTTGTCCAGTGGGGAAACGGGGAAAATCGAGTTCAAGTCCACGCTGAGGGTGAACTTACACACTGGCCAACCTGACAAGAAGATGGAGCATTCCTGCTTAAAGACCATCGCTGCGTTCCTGAATTCCCATGGCGGACATTTGGTAATCGGCGTGAGCGACGGCGGCGAAGTTCTCGGTGTGGAGAAGGATGGCTTTCCAAACGAGGACAAGATGAACCTGCACCTGGTCAACCTCCTGAAGGATCGCTTGGGAGCGCAACACATTCTCCACATTGACGCTCGATTCGAGGACTTTGATAGCAAGCGGGTGCTAGTGGTTCGATGCAGGCCATCGAATCTGCCCGTGTTTATCAAGGATGGCAACATTGAGCAGTTCTACACCAGGACAGGTGCGGCTACGACAGAGTTGTCGGCGAGCCAGATTCCGGCGTACATTCAGCAGAGATTCTGAGGAGTGCTATGCGGGCGCCGCGCGGCTGGGCGTCACTTCTCGACCTTCTCCGCTAGCACGACCCGCACCTTTCGCTTCTCGGTTTTGAACTCCAGCCCAGTCTGTGCAGTGACCGTCCTAAACACCGTTTCGGGATCGGTGTCTTGGGCACGCTGTTCCTCCGTGAACGGCGACCGGGCGTGGAAGTACCAAGACAGGGTGCCAGTCGGCCCTTGCTCCACGTCGCTCACGAGCCGCTTACTGGTAAACGCCTCGACTCCGCGAAGAAACCGCGCGAGGTTTCCGCTCCCGCCACCTGCGCCCGAATTCGCGACCGGCTCCTTCGAAAAAATGTCAATCTCGTTCTTTTCACGACCCGGCCGAGGGGCCGACACAAACTTGCCCCGGACCACCACCACCTCTCGCTCGCCTTCCGTCACCTGGAACTTCACCGGCAGCTCGCACTCCGTCCGCAGAATCCCTTCCAACCGCGGCAACACCTTCACTACGGTCGCCCCCTCGCGGACTACGAAGTCCCCAGATGCTTCGGCGGACAACAACTCCTTTTCACCTTCCAGTTCAAACGCTGATAATCCGGTCGTGTACTCCACAAGATCGCGAACCGTTAACCAGGGTGGCGGTACCATGTTGGGACCCTTAAGGCCCACACGGAGGAACGCACTGTTCGCCTTCTTGTCTTTCCAGAGCACAACCATCCGCGTGTCTTCGGGAGCGAACGGGCTGTTTTCCTCGAACGAATTCGTCTTCCGAACGTACTCGTTCCGGCATTCCGCGAACGGCGGGGGAATTCTCTTCAACACCTCGTCTTCTTTGAGGGCATATAGCTTGTCGAACGTCGGCTTTTCATCCGGAACCTTGGGCAAAGCCAGAACGCGCGGCACTACAATCACCTCGCGCGCCTCAGTCGTTTGACCCCCGCCCCCGAATATCACCACAACGCCACCAGCGCTGCCCAAGAGGAGGCCGGTCAGGAGCAATGCGCCAGTTATCAACTTCGTCATCTTCATGGTTCGGGTTACCTCGTCAGCTAGTTTGGTAATTCCCACCGGGACTAGTCCGCACTCCCGCCCCGTCACAATGACGGCATTTCGGAGCGTCGAATCCAGAACCCTTTGCGACACGCCCGCCGTGGCAGAGTCGGAAACCATCATCGCGGCAAGCCCGGTGGACAGTGCCACGCCCCGTCGGGACAGCCGCATGCCCAACAATTCCCGGCCACGTTCCAACTGCCTGCGGAAGGTGCTCTTCGTCCGGCCAAGTTGCTCGGCTGCCTCGTCCTGGGTAAGCCCTTCGAGGTAACACAGGACCATTGGCGCCCGCAACCGCTCCGGCAACCGTACGAGTTCCTCATCAAGCACCGCCCGCACTTCGCCCCAGCTCCGATCATCCGGATCGGCTGCCTCGTCGGGTTTGGCCCCACGAGCCTCCCGGTCCCGGCGACGGTGGGCGCTGGTCCGTACCTGAAGCGCAACCTGGCGCGCGACTCCATGAAGCCAGCAAGCCAACGAAGCGCGCTTGCGAATAGACGCGGCTTGGCGAACCAAGATGACGAAAGCGGCTTGGAAGGCGTCCTCGGCGTCCTGCTCGTTCCTTAGAACGCGGCGGCAGACTCGATACACCATCGGACCGTGCCGGCCGAGGATCGCGTGGAATGCTGCGTCGTTTCCCTTGGCAAGGAATTGCTCAACCAGTTGGCGATCTGGGAGCGCAGCGAGGCCATCAGCC
>JBGQCZ010000091.1:0-11285 GCA_041495645.1 Gemmataceae bacterium
AGGCTCCAGCGAAAGCTCTGCACAGCAATGGCGGGGACGGAGACCTTGATCCGCTCATCAACCGACGCAGCCAAATAGGTTTGGATGCCCCCCATGCTGAAGCCGATCATGCCGATTCGTTTTGCGTCGATTTCCGGGCGGGTTTCGAGAAAATCCAGCGTTCGCCATAAGTCCCAAACGGTGTCGAAGTAAAACGGATGCTCTTGCGGTTCGCCCGCCTTTGTCCGCCACGCCTTCACGATCGCCTGATTGTAGGCGGCGGCGCCTTTGGCCCCTCCCGAGCGATCGCCATGATAGCGGGCATCGATCGCGACTCCCACCATGCCGAGCTTCGCGACCTGCGTCAACCAGGTTCGCATGCGTTCTTTGTTTCCGCCGGTGCCGTGCAGGACGATAACCGCCGGCCGTTTGCCGCCGCCGCTGCCCGGCCGTACGATCAGCACCGGCACGCGCTCGATCGTGCCATCCGCTTTCTTTTCCGATGCGAACGACAGCTTTTCGGTGAGCAAGCCGTCGGGATCGAGCCGGTTCTCTTGAGATTTCACGTCGAGCGGAACTTTCGGCCGGTCGAGTTGCTTGAGAAACGCCGTCTTTACCTCGGCCGTCGGCGGATAGTTTGGTTCCTGAGCGCGAAGCAGGGCCGGAAACAGAACGAGCGAGACCAAGAGAAAGCGGATTGGCATGACAGTCTCTCGCGGATTGCGACGCGGGAACGGGCTCAAGGTAGAATATCAATCCGATTGCAGTGTCGCGCGGCGATTGCTCATGAATTTGAGACTGTATTGTGAATCTTTATCGCTTCCTTTTTCGGGTTCTCTTGGGCCAACGCTTACCGATCACTGCGGGTACACTTTCGGTCCCGGGTCCCAAAGCGTCGCTTCGCATTCATCGCGACCAATGGGGCATTCCGCACATCGACGCTGCAAACGACCACGATGCCTGGTTTGGCCTGGGTTTTTGCCAGGGCCAGGATCGCGCGTTTCAGCTTGAAGGTATCCTGCGCGTGAGCCGCGGCACGTTCGCCGAACTTGTCGGCAGGAAAGGCGTGCCGGTGGATCGCCTGTCGCGGCGCGTCGGCTTCGTGCGTGCCGCCAAGAAACAATGGCCGGTGCTTTCGGATGACGTGAAGGAGATTATCACCGCATTTGCGGCCGGAATCACCGCGGGAATCACGCACGGGTTGCCGAAGAAGCCGCATGAGTTCGCCATTCTCGGCGGTTCGCCGACCCCCTGGACACCGCTTGACGTTCTGGCCTTCGTCAAACTCCAGTCGTTCATGCTGCCGTCGAATTGGGACGCCGAGCTGGCTCGTTTGCAAATCGTCGTGCAGGACGGCCCGGAAGCGCTGCTGGCGCTCGATCCGGCGGCGCGCGTCGTCGATTTCAATCCGCAAAACGGCATCGGTGTCGCGCAGGTCATCGACGCGCTTTCAGAAGACGTCGCGACCTTCCGCGAGTTCTTTCCACCGGGGGGCGGATCGAACAATTGGGTGATCGCACCCGAGCGAACTGCAACGGACCGGCCGCTCGTGTGCAACGATCCGCACTTGTTTCCCTCGCTCCCACCGCAATGGTATCTGGCTCATTTGCGTACACCGGATTGGAGCCTGGCCGGGGCGACGTTTGCCGGCAGTCCCTGCTTCGCGGCGGGCTTCAACGGCCATCTCGCGTGGGGCGTGACCGCCGGACTCATCGACAACACCGACTTATTTCTGGAACAGCTCGGCCCCGACGGTCGCAGCGTGAAGCGCGGTGATCGCTTCGTTCCGTGCGAAGTTCACCGCGAAACGATCCGCGTGAAGGGCGGCGAGTCGATCGTTGAGGAAGTCGTGGAAACGCCGCGCGGGCCGATCATCAGCCCGGCTCTCGCCGGGAATTGGCCGGCCCTTTCACTGTGTGCCGTATGGCTCGATCCGCTGCCGGTGCGCGGATTTATCTCTGTAATGGGCGTGAAGACAGCGGCTAAATTTCGCTCGCTCTTCGATCAATGGCCCTGTCTGCCGTTGAACGTGGTCTATGCGGACACTTCGGGAAAAACCGGCTACCAAATGGCCGGCAATGCCCCGCGGCGCAAACGCGGGCACGGCGCATTACCGATGCCCGGTTGGGACGATTCATTCGGCTGGGAAGGCCTAATTCCGTTCGACCAGATGCCGCGCACCGAGCAGCCGGCGAAAGGCTTCTTCGCCACGGCCAACAATGCCCCGCCGGGACACGAACATCATTCGCCGCTCGGCATTGATTGGATGGACCCCTATCGGCACGACGCGATTTGCGAGGCGCTGGGCGACCGGACCGGCTGGACAGTCGCGGATTGCCAGAAACTGCAAACCGACCAGCGCTCGTTGCCGTGGCGTGAAATCCGCACTGTTATCATGGCGGCAATTGAAAGCGACAACCGTTTCCCGAGCATGGTCGTGGATGGGTTGCGGGTTTGGAACGGCGAATTGTCGTCGGCTTCTTACCAAGCGGCCCTGGTCGAGGTGTTTCTCGCCGAGATGAGCGTTCGCATGGCGCGAGCCAAGGCGCCGAAGAGTTTTGAGTGGATGCTCGGCAAGACCGCCTGGACGCCGGGAATCAACTTGTTCTACTTGAAACGGATTGGACATCTCGCCAGGCTGCTGCTCGACCAACCGCCTGATTGGTTCAAGCGCTCGTGGCGTGACGAGATCGCGGATGCCCTCGCGCTGAGCCTGGACAACACTATTGGCTTCACTTGGGGTCAGATTCACCCGCTGCGTCCGAAGTCGCTGCTGCTGGGCAACATTTGGCCATTCAAGCATATATTCAATTGTGGGCCGATTCCTTTCGGGGGCGATGCCGACACGATCAATCAGGGCTCCGTGCGGCCGATGAAGCCCATTGGGGAAACCGACAATATTGCCGGCATGCGCATGGTGGTGGATGTCGGCCACTGGCCGGCGAGCCGGTTCGTGTTGGCGGGCGGACAGTCCGGGAATCCGCTATCACCTCACTACGCCGATCTGTTTGAATACTGGAAACGCGGCGACGGAGTGCCGATGGCCTGGACGCCCGAGGAAGTGACGCAGGCGGCCCGGCAAACGCTCGTGTTGAATCCACAATGAGCCGCTCGCGGCTCTGCGGAAAATGCCATGCCCGATCTGGAAGCCTTGCGGAAAAAAGTCCAAGCCGGCGACGTGAAGGCTCTGGGCGATTACATGCAAGCGTATCAGCCACAACTTACCGCGTTTATCGATCGGCGACTCGGCGAATTGGTTCGCAAGAGGGAGGAAGCCGCCGACATTTATCAGGAAACCGCTCGCGCCGCATGGGAGCATTTCCCGAAGACCGACTTGAACGATCGCGATCCGTTTGGCTGGCTGTGCCAGATTGCCGAGCAGCGGATCATCGACGCCGCGCGAAAGGCCCAGGCCGGCAAACGCAACACCGGCCGCGACGTTGCCCTCAACAGCCCCGCGGGCGATTCCGGGCATGAATGGCTAAGCATTCTGGCCGCGAGCATTACCTCGCCGACTCATGCCGCCACGCGCGGCGAAAAATACTCCGCACTTGAGAAAGCCCTTCAATCGCTGCCGGCCGAAGTTCAGGACATTGTTCGTTGGCGTTATGTCGAAAATCTGCCGACCAAGGAAATCGCCATTAAGACCGGCAAGAGCGACGGCGCCGTCAGGGTTTTGTTGACGCGCACTATTCAGAAATTGCAAGAACTAATGGGTTCATGAGTTCGAGGGCGACTTGGTCAATCCCAGCGCCGCGCGCATGTGCTGTTTGTAGGCCTTCACACCCGGTTCGCCGTACGGATTGATGCCCATCAATCGTCCTTCGACTACGGTCGCCAGCATCAGCATCTGCATCAATTGCCCGATGGCATGTTCGGACAGTGCCGGCAGAGTGAGATCGGCGGTGGGTCGGGCCACGTCGCGGTAGGCCTGGTTAGCGCTTTGGCAAGCGGCGGCGGCAAGGTCCGGGAAGGTCTTGCGTGAGATCGCGTTCAGTTCGTCCTCGTTGCGGTCGGCCATGCCGATTGGGATCGGTTGCGCCCGGCTCGATTTCACCAGCACGTTGTTGATCATCTTGTCGCGTGCGCCGTCCTGGTGCTGTTGGCCGCGCGAATGCAAGTCGCGGGTTTCGACGGCAGTGATGGGTGTCGGCCCACGTCCTTGTTTTCCGAGCGATTCGGCCAGCAATTGGTCATACCACAATCCGAGCGCTTCCAGTTTCTTGGACCACACCGCCATCACGCGAATCGGCTTTTGCATTTCCTCGGACATCAAATAATTGACGGCCGCGAATTGCAGCACGGGATTGCGCTCGAACGGCTCCTCGAGGAACCGCTTGGTCATGGCCACGGCGCCGAGCAGCAACGCGCGTGTGTCCAGGCCCATCACGGCCGCCGGCAACAGACCCGCCGGCGAAAACACCGAAAACCGCTCGCCCACATTTTCTGGAACGATTGGGATGTCGTCGTCGGGGTAGCCGTCGGCCTTGCACAGGTCGCGCAGCGGGCTCTTCACCCCCGTGACCGGAATGAGCAATTGTCGCCGCCGCGGCGAATGCGAGCCGTAGAAGCGAGCCGCCTCGGCTCGAAATACGCGCAGCGCCGCTGCCGTCTCCAGCGTGTTGCCGCCCTTGCTGACCGCGATCACGCCCCAACGCTCGTCGCGCAGATCGGGATCGACGCAGGCGATTTCCAACATGTCCAAGAGATCTTGCAACGAATCGTTGTCCAGGCCGTTGCCTTCGAAATAGATCCTCGGCTTGCCCATGCGCGACGGCACGGGCATCTCGTTATGGTGGGTCGGCAGCAGTGCCTCGAACAGCGCCCGCCCGCCCAGGTACGAACCGCCGATTCCCAAAACCACGACCCGATCTACTTGTTCGCGCAAGCGGCCCGCCAACGCCAGCACCCGACCGAGTTCGCTGGCGTCGCCTTTGCGCCGGTGGCTTTCCAGCGTGCGGAAAGGAAGATCGATGAACCCCGAATGCAGCGGCGCTTGTTCCGGCTTGGGATCGATAATTTCGCGATCGGAGGCGATCTGGCCCCGGGTCATGTTGAGCGTGGGAAGCAGGGCCTGCAATCGCACTCGCGACAACAAATGTTTGGCTTGAAGCTCGGCCAACGGCGTCCACGTTTCCGCGGGCTGTGCCAGGGCGTTCTGGTAGCTGTATTCGAGTGCTTCGTCGGCAAGTTGCATGTGTCCGCTTCCACACGGGACAGACCGCAAACCGAACGGCTTCGATAGGGGATGCGGAGAGGCATCGAAGTCGCCGGGCGACGGTTTCGGGTTATCGCTCCTGCCTAAGCCTATGTCACGATCCCGAATGTGTAAAATGAAGCTTACAACTCAACAAACAGCTCAGCACATCTTGGAAAAATGCGCGGATCTCATCGCGTCACAGTCGACAAGCCCTGAAAAATGCGCCGCGACTCGCTTGTCGGTACATAACTATCTATTTGTCAATAATTTACATCAACGACCAGCGCGACAAACCTGCCGCACGACGATCATTTCGCGCGCCGCCAAACCACGCAACGGCACAATTTGAGCCGATGTTTACGTAGTTTGCGCGCGATCGCAAAGGCACTTACTTCCGGAACATCGCGTGGCCCGGGTCGCCGCGAGACAGGAGGTACGCCAGCAGGTCCAGCACTTCGTTGTCGTTCAGCGATTTCAGCAAGTCGGCGGGCATGGTCGACGTTGGCGATGGCTTTGATTCCTCGATGTCCGACTTCTTCACTTCCACGACTTTGGTCGAATCCTCGGGATCGAGCAAAATGGTGATCGCGTCCTTGGTTTCGCTGACGATTTGACCCGTGTAGTCCTTGCCGCCTTTGGTTGAAACGCTCGAAGCGCGGTATTGATCGGAAATGACTTTGCTCGGCAGCACGATGGATTCGCTCAGATCCTTCAGACTGAAGCGTCCCGCGACTTGCGAGAGATCGGGGCCGGTAGCGCCGCCCTCGCCATTGAAGCGGTGGCAGACCACGCAGCGGGCGGCGGCGTACATCTTTTCGCCGTTCTTGAAATTGCGGCCCTTGAGCCGCGGTTCGGCGAAGGCGACCAAGTCATCGAGTTTCCATGCGCGGCCGGGTCCGACGGCCGTGGGCAGTGCCTTCGGCTTGAACGGCTTGCGCAAACCCTGAACCTCGATGACCAATCGATCCGCATCCGTGGCGTTATCGAATGCGTCCTTTTCGATGTTGTTGATGAAGCCCTGGAAACTTGCCCCGCCGCTCTTTTGCCGGGCATCGCTGAGCCATTGGAACCAGAACTTGCGTTGCTCCATCGTCCAGCCTTCGCGGACATTGCGTAGGACGAAGGCGTAGTGGAACTTTTGCTGATCGGCGGAGTTGGCGAGCAACTTGGCGATGGTTCCGCCGTAACCGCGATTGCGGGCGAGCAGGTCGTCGGTAATTTCGCTCTTGGAAAGCGCTTTCGATTCCTGCTTCATCAGCTCGATGCATTTGCCGATGATCGTGGGCGATTTCAGATAGACGAGCACTGAGGCCAGGTCGCGATTGAGCGCGTCGCTTTTCGCTGGGAAAAACGCGTCGAACTTTTTCGCCAACCGCGTGGCGGTCTCCTTGTCCGGCTCGCCCATGCGAATGAACGCCAAGGCATAGGCGCGAAGAACATGCAGTTGCCGGAATTCGCTCAGCGAGGCAAAGTCGAGCCGATCGAGAGCAGCGATGAGATTCCCTTGAAGTAATTTGTCGCCCTGACGGGCCAGAGCCACGGCGCCGGCGATCAGTGCATCGGGTTCTTTGTCGGCCAGGACTCGCTCTTGCCAAAGCCGGACAGGTTGTTGTTCGAGCGCGACACGGGCGGCGTAACGGATGAAGCGATCCGGGTGGTTCAGGTGCGCGAAAATGAATTCAACCGCTTTCGCCGGATCATCGGCCCCGCGCTGACATTCCTCCAACCGATGTCGCAAGGAACGCAGGTCCGCGCCACGCGGATCGTTATAGGCCGCACGTTCGGTCGATTCATTGCCGACATAGGTCACGCGGAACAATTCCGATTGTGCGCCGCGGCCGCCGGTCACGAAATACAATGCGCCGTCCGCGCCGACGGTGATATCCGTCAACGGCAACGGCGTGCGCGACAGGAATTCTTCCTTGACCGCCTTATAGGTGCTTCCATCGGGCTCGAGATGCATTGCGTAGATGGTGCCGAAAGTCCAATCGCAACAGTAAAGCGCTTTTTGGTATTTGGCGGGAAACTTCGTGCCGTAGCCGAACTCCATGCCGACGGGTGAGCCGGGGCCGACGTCGAGAATCGGCGGAAGGCTATCGATGTTCCAGGCGGGCCAGACGCCCGTGCCGCTGCGCCAGCCGAATTCGCTGCCGCTGGTCGCATGGGCTAGGCGCGTGGGCCGATACCACGGAGCGCCCATGTCCCACTCCATATCGGAGTCGTACGTGAAGAGTTCGCCGTCGGCGTTGAACGCGAGGTCGTAGCAATTGCGGTAGCCGATGCTGAACATTTCCCAGGTCTTGCCGTCGGGATCGGTGCGGGCGATCCACCCGCCGGGGGCATAAATGCCGCGGGCGTGGCCGTTGGCGTCCCATTGCCGCGGCAGGAGCAAATCCTCGGCCCAATTGGTGGGGATTCTGCTCGAGTCGATCTTGGCGGGCGGCAACGTGTGATTGCCGCTGACGATGAAAATCGACTTGCCGTCCGGCGACAAGCGAATGCCGTGCGGGCCATGTTCCCCGCCGCCGCGAATCGACGCGAGCTTCTCGATCTGATCAAATTGGTCGTCGTTCTTGGTTGAACGCAAGCGATACAATCCGCTGCCCGGCCCGCCGTTGCACGACACGTACAAGCTGTCGAAAGCCCAGAGCAAGCCCTGCGCGCCGGAGATCTTCGAATTGATGCGCTCGACCTTAGTCGGTTCCTTCGTGCCGATTCGCGGCGGGGTGATGCGATACAAGCCTTTGTTGTCCTGATCGCTAGCGATCAGCCGGCCCTTGTTGTCGACGGTGAGGCTGACCCAGGATCCGAGATCTGCCTTCGGCACCGACAGGATGCGCTCGACCTGGAAACCGGGCAGCGTCGCGAAGACGCCCGACGGGCGGCTGGCAACACCGGCCTCGGCGTAGAAGGCGTCGCCCCACGGCCCTTCACCCAGCTTGGCGATCTTCCGCACTGGAACCCAGCGCTCGGCATCCTTCTTTTCCGCCGCGTGCCAGGATTCGTCTGAAACCACGTAACTCGCTTTCCCCTTTGCCGGCGTTAGCGTCAACTTAAGAATGAATCCGGCTGGCCCGCCTTGGTTCTCCACTTCCGCCAACAACGCGTTCTTTCCGGGCTTCAGGTATTTCTGCACGTCCACTTCGACGGGCCGTTCCCAGGTGTCGCTTTGCACGACCTCCTGGCCGTTGATGAAAATCGTCATCTTGTTGTCGCATGCGGCTCGAAGGCGGGCTTTCGCGGACTCACCGTCGAATTCCTTGCGCAGGAAATAGCGCTTGTCGATGTCCGCGCCCCAGATCCAGCTCGGCGCCGGGCCTTGGGCCAATGCCGGGACCGCAGTCAGGGCAAACAGAATCGACGCAGCCAGATGACGAGTGTTGAAAACGATCACGGAGTTGCTCCGAATTGGGTTGTCGCGATGGCGGACGGCTCGGGTTCACGGTAGGCTATGGGCCGATTCTATACTCTGTCGGGTATCGGTTGCAAGGAATTGGTTCCGCGTGGGGTGGGTCGAGACCGGTCTCTCAGGCCCGGTCTCGACCCACCGTTGCGGCGATGGTGGGCCTCGACCGGGCCTGTGAGAGCCCGGTCTCGACCCACCCTACGGACTACCGGAGAATCCGCCCAATGTTCCGCGTCCTGTTCTTCCTCATCGCGTTGATTTCGGCGATTGTTCGCGCGGAGGAACCCTTGACGAGCGGCGCGGACGCGGTCATCTCCCGCGATTTCTTACGAACCGCCGTTTCGCAGCCGGTGGACAAAATCTCGCCGCTGTCGGTCAGCATCGACAAGTACCGCGTGCTTGGAATGGGGCACATCAGCGGGTCGATATCGTTCGAACCATTGCCGGCCGACGATCGGATTCGGCTGCAAATGACGCTGACGGGTCAGGCGATCGGCTGCGATCGCACGCTGGTGCGCTCGTTGCAAGTACACACGCTCGACCGCAGCGAGTTGCGCGTCCGGCAGGAGCTGCTGGTGAGCCCAACGGGGATCGAAGCGGGGCCGCCCGCGATTGAGGCGTCAGCACGAAGTCAGCTGTTGCGGATTGAGACCCACAAACCACCGCTGCGCGACTTGCTGGTTCGCGGAGTCGCTCGGGCCAAGTTCCGAGCCACTCCAGCGCAGAACGACCAGTTGGCCACGGCGGTGTCTCAAATCGCCTTGACCGAGGAAGTCGAACACGACGCGCCGGAGACGTTGGCCGCCGCCAACCGAACGTTTCGTGAAAAGCTCCTCGATCCGCTGAGCGCCACGGGGATTTCGGCCAATCAGTTGCATTTGTCTTCGTCCGCGAAAGGCATTTCAGCGCGACTCGATTATTCGCTTCCCGGTCGCAAGCAACCACCATCGCTATCCGATGGCATCGACGTGGGCTTGCGGGTGCATCAGGATTCCGTGAACCAGATCGCCCAAAGGTCGCTCGCCGGTTCGACCGTGCACGGGCAGGAACTCGAGAAACTGCTTAATCGGCTGTATCAGTTGATGAATGTTGCCCCGGCTCGGATCCCAGATGGGCGGCCGTGGTCGATTGTCTTGGCCAAGAAAGATCCGATGGTGGTTCGTTTCGAACGGAACCAGATCGAATTGACCATCCACGGCGAGGAATACTCGATCGGCGCGGAAAAGTACCCGGCATCGGACATTGTTCTTCGCTTTTCGATCCAACAAACCGCGAAGGGTTGGCGCACATTGCGGCAGTTCCCCTCGGTCACCGCGCCCAGTCAAGCCGCATCGAACAAAGACATGGATCGCCGGCGTTTGGCGCTGATCGTGTTTCTGGCGAAGAAACTCGCCGACCTCATTCCCATCGAGATCGACGTAACGAACCTGAGACTTCCGCCACCGCTGCCGCAAACCGCAAAGGGGCAATTCACCCGCGCGCTCGCAAGCGACGGCTGGCTGCTCTTGGAATGGCAGTTGGCGCGCTGAGCGCGGATCCGAATCGCCGATTCCACATTAGATTGGGGCAAGAATCACACTCCGAGACGCAGTTATTAGAAATGTGTGAGATTCACCACCTATCACGCATCTCTCATTTCAACGGCATATCTTTGTTGTACCGACCGTGACGAGGGCACGCCCACCTCCGTCAAATGAACTCTCTCCAGCAATCGGAAACCGATATGGGCGTTTGGCCAATTTGGGAACTGACGACTGTGGGAATCCTGGGACTTGGCATTCCGCTGGCCGGCGTTGCGCGTTGGCGAGAGTGGGATTGGGTCGGAGCGAGCATTGCGGGGCTGACGGGTTGTTTTGCCATCGCGGCAGCGGCAACCGGCCAATCGGTCTACATGTGGCTTTCGTGCGGCGGGTTTGCGGGTCTTTTCCTGGCAGCGACGTTTTGGCAACCGCTGGCGCGGATTGGCTGCGCATCGACGCGCCTCGCCGCTCGAAGTTGGTCCGCCTGCGAAGTCCGCATCTCGCGATCACGGGCGCTGCAGGCCCTGCCGTTCTTGCTGAGCGGCCCGTTGTTGACTTTTGTCTGGGCGGAACGCGTTGACCAGGATTGTTCCGTTCCAGAATTGACCCTCGATGACTTCGTCGGACTGCCGCTCGAATTGATCAAATACCCGCACGAAGCGCGAACCGACCGTGGCCACGCCGTGCTGCTCTTTACCCCCAAGTTCGACCCGGAATCAGACCAGGCGCTTCTCAATGCGGAAAAACAGGAAGGGCTGAAATACCCGTTTGGCATGTTGCGTTTGTCTTCACCCGACCCGACGTACGATTGTCACGGTTGGGTATTTGCCGCCGGGCGATTTCACGTCAAGAGCCCTGCAGTTGACACGATCCTCACCGACAACGGATACCAAAAAGTGAAAAAACCGCAGGGCGGAGACCTGATCGTCTACCGCAACCAATCCGATCAAGTAGTCCACACGGGAATCGTGCGCAGCGTGACCGAGACGGCGGTCACGATCGAAAGCAAATGGGGTAGCCTGGGCCGCTATCTTCACGACCCCGCGAACCAGCCCTACGACAAGAACTGGGCTTACTATCGCAGCGCCCGCGATGGCCACCTCTTGAACCTGGACGGAACCCTGCCGATGACGCAAATGAACTCCGCCGAGTGAGTGCCGATCAAAGGCGCTTACGGAAA
>JBGQCZ010000092.1:0-11276 GCA_041495645.1 Gemmataceae bacterium
CTCGGTACTCCGGGGGAGAGGGGCTGGGGGTGAGGGGGACAGCATCCCACGCCAAAAACGTCGTTCATGCGAGGGACTCTCACCCCCTCACCCCAACCCCTCTCCCCCGCCCTCAACGTTCAGGCGGATTTCACGATATTGCAGGGCGGGGGAGAGGGGCGTCGCTGATCGCTCTCCGCGAGACTGGGTGAACTCCAAGAGGAAACGACACGGGCCAACGCCATCGGTCAAACGGTTGCTTCCTGTTTTTGGGCAGCCGGTTCAGTGACCTGTTTTGCTGCTTCGCGATATTTGTTGTCGAGTTCGTGCATCAGCCTAAAGACCCCGTCGAATTTGCCTGTGAATACGGCGCCCTCGATGGTCAGAGTGCCCGACCATGTTTTTGTTTCGGCATCGTAGACGGCGTGAAATTCAGAGGCGTGCGGTAGGCGGCCGGGGAATCTTTGCGGTGGCGAAGCCTTTGGCTGCTTTCTCAGTTCGGCCTTTCTCAGTTCGGCCTTGGCTTTTTGCTCAGCGATTGTCTTTTCGTGGGCCTCGGCACGGCACTGAGGGCAAGGTCTGTCGGCTAATTTCTTCCGCCGCTCATCGCGGTACTTGTCCGGCTTGCCGGGGAACGACTCGAACTTTACCGCGTGCCCACAGGCGCATGTGACTTGCTCGCCCCCCACGACTGGCGGTTTTTGGTTTCGAACGGCGGCAGTTGCGGTCGTACTCATACGCGAATCTCCCAAAAGGCAGAATGGTCCTGCGCTCTCCGTGAACGCCACAATGTAGACGCTACGACTCTAGCTTTTTGCTTGGCCCTCGGCTTGGGCACGGGCCGCGGCTGCTGGAAGCCGCGTTTCTGGCGTGTGCCGCTCGCGGCACCGTGCCCGCATGTTCTCCAGACGCGCTGCGAGGGCCAGAGCCGCTCGCGGCTTGGCCCCGGGGTCGCGTTGTGACGCCGCTTCGCGGCGGCGGAATGTGTGCGTGATGTGCAGGCGTTTGTACTGATGCGGGACTTTTTGCGGGTGGGTGCGTGGCATTAGGCGGGGAGCGTTACGGTTTTTTGCAACTTTTCGGGGGCTTACGCGATTGGGGGGCCTCTCTCCTTCGTGCGCGCCCGGCAACTAAACAACGACGCGTAAGTGACCGATGAACAACCCCGCTCATCGTGCGATGAAGATCTCAAGCACCTCGCGATCGATATATCCTTGATCCGGCATCGTAAACCCCTCAGCTGATGCCTTGCGGGGCTCCTTCACTGTGGCGTGCCTGACTGTAGTTGTCGCTGAAGCGACTGGACGCTCAAGTTCAGATCATCGAGTAGCTTGTGTAACACCTTGATCTGCTTTTCAGTCCCCCAGTTGGCTGATTTCGCTCTCGCGATGTCCCAGTAATCGTCGTCTACCAGATCGACTGGGATGCCTCCCAACGAGTACCAAAGCGAAGCAAATTCGCGCATCTCGCGCACTGTATCCTCGTCTTTTGTGCGGTTCGAGTGATTCCATTTGTGTACGAGAATCCCGAGCTGTTGTTCCCTTCGCTCCGATGACCACTCTGGATGTCGTGCGATGACGGACTCGCGCCATTTGCGTTCTCGACCAGGGATCACCTGTTTCAATTCTTCGATGTTCTGTTCGAGTTTCTTGCCCTGTCCTTGCTTTACGCCAATCTCCCGCTGAATCTCCTGCTTCCGCGCTTCGTTTTCCGCAAGCCGAGCCTGCTTAGGGTGCGCTCAGAAATAACTTGGTCTTTCTTGGGATAACAAAATGACGCGTTCAAGAATCCGGAAAACACTGATGTTTGCGGGCTTTTCAATCAGTTTTGTCTAATTCCTGACTGCCGAGTCATTGTGAGAAAAAAGACCAAGTTATTTCTGAGCGCCTCCTTAGCCTTCTCGGATTCGCAGCCGCAAATGAGGCAGACCAGAACGAGAAGTAGGTAGCATGACTTCGCGGTACGCATCAGGTCCACCTCTTTCGCCTAACGACCCAGCTCACCTGAGCGCTACCAAGAGATTGTCTTGTTGACGCTGGTGAGGACATCTGCCCAGCTGATGCTCTTGAAGAACGGGTGCCAGTTGGGTGGCGCGATGAAGACGGTACGCGACCCGATTTGCCAGATGGGCACGACAGTCCCCGCCAGACCCGCGGAGTTGGCCGCGAGTTGCATCGCGTCGATGGTCTCTGTTTGCTCCGACTCGGACTTGTGCCCGAAAGACGAATTGACCGGAACGATGATAAGGTCAATGCCCTGCTCTCGAACATGGGCAGCTTGGAAACTCGGCATGACGCGGACTCCGAATGTGAGAATACGGGTTTGCTACTACAACAAGTTGGGCATCCCTTCGGCGGCAAGCAGTGCTTGGGCGCGGGCGGCGATCTTTTGCCCGATCCGCTTACTCTCGCCCCAGTCGGTGACCTGCCTGCCTTTGTGTCAGCAGACTAAGCAGGCTTGAAGTTGAGGCCCCCGCCGAAGATGCCCCATTCGCTGAAATACATCTGATACCGAGTCGTCTTGCCGTCCACGATTTGGATAATGGCTGAATTTGACAGGCCACCGCCCCGGACCTTCACCTCATGCCTGCCAGCGGGCAAGTCGATGTCTAGCTGGCCACCGTTCTTGACCTCCCCAAACAGTTCCCCACCGACCGTGACTCTGACCGCGTACATGGAACCGGTCATCGCCGACGAGCGAACGACGACGAGTTTGCCGACTGGAGGTCCGAGCGGGCGGCCACAATGCGGACACTGCTTGGCTTGCCGGGACACTGACTTGCCGCAGTCGGGGCAGTCGATCAGATTCGGATTGCTTGCGACGACCGGGGCGACCTCGGCCAGAACCGGCTGTGGCTCCGACCGCTCTTCGGCTGGCGGCGTTTCGAACAGCCCCTTCACCTTCGCCGCTGGCACCCAATTAACGTCGCCGCCGCGCCGGACGTGATCCGCGGGCGCGACTTTCTGTGCTATGGCGTGTTCGCGCAGTTTTGCGGCTGTGAGCGGTCCCACGATCTGGCCGGCCCGCATGTAGTACCACTCCACCGCCACGGGAACCCCTCTGCTGCCACACGGTATGGTTAGCGCTCCGTTGCAGGCTCCGGACCCGTGTACATTAGACTGACCGGTCTCCTACTATCAAGCTCACCAAACATGAACGCAAGTGCGAGCGTCCGTGGGCGTGATGGCCTGTTCACTTAGAATGGACCATGAACGCGATGCTGCAGATGCGCGTCATGCTGGACCCGTCGGAGATTCTGCGCGTTCAGGCGATGGAACCCGACCCCTGGCAGCGGGAATTCCTGCTCTGTGAAGATCGGGCGCAAATGCTGTGCTGTTGCCTTGGGGCGGGCAAGTCGCGGACGACGGCGGCCAAGGCGACGCATCGGGCACTTTTCCGGAAGAAATCACTCATTCTGTTGATCAGCCGGGCCCAGCGTCAGGCGGGGGAGTTGTTTCGGTACGTGAAGGAAGCGTATCGGGCGATCAAGGGCGCCGACGCGCTGGATGATTCGCACAAGGCAGTGAAGTGGACGGAGACGCAACTCGAACTGGCGAACGGCAGCCGCATCGTTTGCAGGAAAACGGTGCAGAAAACGGAAAACGGGGAAAACGGTGACACTTTACTCAAAGGTCTGTCCCACAATTGATTCCATCCGAAAATGCGCACTTCCTGGGATCCGGCTAGACTCGGGCCGATCCCGATAATTCAAGATTGCAGCCAGTTTTCGCAACGTAATTGGGGAACCAGAGAAAAATCGCGCAGGTTGGCGGTGACGAGTAGCGCATCGTTGGCCAAAGCAACGGACGCAATCTTGAGGTCCATCGCGCCGATGCGGATGCGCTGACGGCGCAGGATTGCGAACTGATCCGCCGCACGCTCATCGAAGGGCACGATCTCCCAGTCGCTCAGGACGTTGAACAGTTGCCCAAGGCGGCGGTACGCCGGAATCTGTCGATGCACGTCGCGCAGCCGATGGACAATGGCCAACCACCCGCGCAGCATTTCCTCCACGCTCACAATGGTGCAAGCGATCTGCTCGGTGGCCGCTTCCATGCGCGTATTGAGCAGTGCATGCCGCGAGTCGCGTTCATCAGTGAAAACAGATAGGTGGTCGGTGTCGAGCAGGATCATGAATGGGCTTGCCGCTTTTTCCCGCTGCGAGGCAGGGCACGCTTCCGTTCCGCGTTGCGAATCTTGCGGCCTGCCTCGAAGACCTGCTTCATGAAGTCATCGCCGGTGAATGCCCCGCGCGTGCGCCGCCAATCCTTGGCGTGCCCGTTCCCAGCGTGATTGGCAAGCAAGGCATCGACCTGTTTTTCCAATGCTGCCACTCGATTTTCAAGCGTCGCGCGGGACATGACGTGACTCCAGCATCAACTAAAGACGGCCTTGTCATCATTGTTGCGGCTCTGACCGCCCGAAGCAAGAGAACCTCGATGAGTTCAAGGCTGGCGAAATCGGCAATTACCCGGTTGGGGATCGTGGTGACACTTTCCGCAAGTCATTGGTGCAATAACAGTTGCCGCCGAAATTCAAGGCCTGTCACCGATTGTCTCGATTGTGCTGTACGGGCTGTAGGCGCCATCGGCGGGCCTCGAAGACTCGACCCGCCCTACTGTCCCACGATCGTGTAGAATGGATCAAAAGGAGTATTCACCATGGCCATTACTTTTGAACTACCCGCCATGATTGAGCGGCAACTACGCGGCGAATGGGCTGACTTCGATGCGGTGGCCAAGGAAGCGGCGCTCGTGGAATTGTACCGGCAAGCGAAGCTCACGCACCACCAGCTAGCCACCGCGTTGGGCCTCGACCGCTTTGCCGCCGACGAGTTACTCAAGCGGCATCAGGTGACCGAAGACCTGGTGTCGGCTGAAGCACTGGGTTCCCAATTGGCCACTCTGCGCAAGCTCGTGGGCAAATGATCGTCGTATCCGATACGTCACCGCTCAATTACCTGGTGCTGATTGGCGCCGATCAGGTGTTGCCGTCGTTGTTTGGGCAGGTGTTGACGCCGCCCGAAGTGCTCGTGGAAATGCAGCACGCCAAAGCCCCGCCGCAAGTCAGCGCTTGGGCACAGCAGCCACCAAGAGAACCTCGATGAGTTCAAGGCTGGCGAAATCGGCAAATAACCGCTCGAATAACTGGTATTTTCTTGACGACGTCCCGGTAAGCCAGCTTTCAAGATTGTTGAAGAACCGCAAACCTGCCTGCTTTTCAATAGCCCTTCGCGGGGGTATCATACCGCAGTCTGGTTCGGGCATGCAACGAGCGTCGAGTTTAGACCCGATCGATCACCCGGAGGATTTTTCCATGAAACGCATGGTGGGTTGACTGGTCGTTGTGCTGCTGGCGTTGCCAGCATTGCGCGGTGACGACAAACCGAAAGACGAACCCAAGCCATCGTCGGCCAAGGAACAGCACGAAGCGCTGGTGAAGGACTACAACGCCAAGCGAAGCGAGCTCCTCACGGAGGTGCGAAAGCTCAAAGGCGAAGAGCAACAAAAGCTGCTGCAGAAGTACTTTGGTTTGGGCAAGGACTTCGCGGACAAGTTCTACAAACTCGCCGAGGACAACCCCAAAGACCCGGTCGCCGCGGAGGCGCTGTTTTGGGTACTGCAGAATGCCGAGGGGAGTTCCGTCCATCCGAAGGCCCTGGACAAAGTAACGGCGTTGATGGACGAGATGTCGCTGAAGGATCTTGTTCAGCGGTTACGAACGCTTCGGGGCGCGCCGCCAAAACTGATGGAGACCGTTTTCAAGCGGGCGGAAAAAGACGAGAAGGATGCGCTGGCCGGCGACCTTTTGGCTTGGATTGCGACAACCGGCAGTTCTTATCCGATTGGGCAGAAAGCGACCGATCGATTGGTCGATAAATATCCCGAACACGCGGCCATCGCGCAAGTTTGTCTGGTGCTAAGCCGTAGCGGGTCTGCCAAAGCCGTGGACACTCTCAAGCAGATCCTGGAGAAGAGTTCCAAGCCGGCGGTTAAGGCCGCCGCCGCGCTGGGCCTCGGCAAGAACTTATCGACTCAAACCGACAAATTGGGCGACAAGCTGGCGGAGGCCGACAAAGTCGCGGCCGAAGCAGAAAAGTACTTCGTCATGGTAATCGATCAGTTCGGGAAGGATAGTCCGGCACAGCGGAAGGAAGCGGAGCAGGAGCTTAAGGCACTGCGGACCGTGCGCGTGGGCAAGGAAGCGCCCATTATCACCGCGCCCGACCTCGATGAAAAGGAGTTCAAGCTTTCGGACTACCGTGGAAAGGTGGTGCTGATCGATTTCTGGGGGCATTGGTGAGGACCGTGTCGGGCCATGTACCCGCACGAGCGGTCGCTCGTGAAACGGCTCGCGGATAAGCCTTTCGTCCTGATCGGCGTGAACTCCGATATCGATTTGGAAAAACTGAAGCCGACCCTGAAGGAAGAAGAAATAACCTGGCGGTCGTTCTGGAACGGGCCGATGGGCACCAGCGGACCGATTTCCACGGAATGGAATATTCATGGTTGGCCGACGCTCTTTGTGATCGACCACAAGGGCGTTATCCGGCACAAGTGGCTGGGCAGTCCCGGCGACAAGATCCTGGATGAGGCGATCGAGAAATTGGTCGCCGAAGCCGAAAAGGGAGGCAAGTCGAATAACTGACATTGTCGTGGCCGGCGCGACTTGTGTTGCGCCGGCCCATTTCTTTCATCCTCGCCAGGCTACGCTCGGATCACGTCGATGCCGCACCGCTCGTTTCTCTTTCTGTTCGCGCTCGTTGCGGCCGCAGTCGGTTTTGCCGAATCGCCATTATCAATACCGAAGGACACGTTGCCAGCCAATCTGTCGGTGTCTGAGATTCCGTTTGGTCTTGAACCGCGCACGACACCAAAGGACAGCAGCCTTACCGCCGCCCGCGTCGCACTCGGCCGCCGGCTTTTTTTCGATCCAATCCTCTCCGCCGACCATACGGTCGCCTGCGCGAGCTGTCACCAACCCGACCACGGTTTTGCGAGCAGTGCCGCCAAGCCGCGCGGCATCCGTGGCCAGGAAATCTCGCGCCGTGCCCCGACTCTTTTCAATCGTGCTTATGGCACGTCCTTCTTTTGGGATGGGCGTGCCACCTCGCTCGAAGAGCAGGCGCTGCAACCGATCGAAAACCCCTTGGAAATGGGCTCGCGCGTCGCCGACGCGGTGCAACGCTTAGGGGAAAACAAAGAATACCGGAAGACATTTGCAGCGGCGTTTGATGACGGCGTGACGGCGGCGAACCTGGGCAAAGCGCTGGCGAGTTTCGAGCGGGTGCTCCTGCGCGGCAACAGCCGCGTCGATCACTTTCGGAAGAAAGGCAAACAAGACGCCTTGACACCCACGGAGCGTTTTGGCTTCTGGCTATATGAGAGCAAAGCCCAATGTTGGCGCTGCCATAACGGGCCCAACTTCAGCGATGAGGGATTTCACAACACCGGCGTCGGCTGGGGCAAATCGCCGGCCGATCTGGGTCGCTACGGAGTAACGAAAAAGGACGCTGACCGGGGCAGGTTCAAGACGCCGACGTTGCGTGGCGTGGTCCAGACGGTGCCATACATGCACGACGGCAGCTTGAAAACACTGGAAGAAGTAGTCGAATTCTACAACAAAGGCGGCGGGGCGAACCCCCACCTCGATTCGGCGATTCAACCACTCAAACTCGCGCCGGACGAGGTGCGTGCCGTAGTGGCGTTTCTGAAGGCGCTGTAAGAACCGTACCGGAATAATCGAACGTGTCGGTTGCAGGTGTGCCGCTGATCGGGTATTCTTCCTCTTGTAACGTCCTCTATCCCGCCGCCTGCCACGACCGCGTTTCCTTGAGCGCGACCATGACCCTCCCGACTGCTTTCCAACACCCGGTAATTACCCGGCGAACGGCCATTCGAGCCGGGTCGATTGGACTGCTTGGTTTGGGGATGAATCACCTCTCCGCTTTGCGCGCAAATCCGCAAGCGGCTTCGGAAAGCGCGGTTATTTACATTTTCTTGAGCGGCGGATTGGCGCAACAGGATAGTTTCGATCTGAAGCCGGATGCGCCGGCGGAGATTCGCGGGGAATTCAAACCCATCGCCACGCGGACGCCGGGCATTCAGATTTGCGAGCATTTACCGAAGCTGGCCCAACGGAGCCATCTCTGGGCGTTGGTCCGCTCGCTCCATCATCACAGCAACGATCATTCGGCCGGACACCAAATGATGCTGTCGGGCCGGTCGGAATTGCCGGCCGGGTTCAACCCCAGCGCCCCACGGCCCCAGGATTGGCCTTCGATCGCGGCCATCGCCGGCTACGCCACGCAGCCACGCAACAATCTTCCACCCGCCGCGATTCTACCCGACAAGCTGGTGCACTTTTCCGGTCGCGTCATTCCCGGGCCTTTCGCAGGTGAAATGGGCCACAAGCGCGATCCGTGGCTGATCGAATCCTCGCCGTATCATCCGACGGCGTACGGCGCGTTTCCCGAATTCGAATTCGATCACCAGCTGCGCGAGACCAAGACTCCCCGTAAGTCATTCGTCATGCCAAGCCTGTCGCTGCCGGAAGGATTCACCGAAGGCAGGCTGGCGGACCGGCTTTCGCTCCTGCGGCAGATCGACCATCAGCGCCAAGACCTCGAACGAGCGACCGACACGTTCGATCAGCACCGGCAAAACGCGCTGTCGTTGCTGACGCATCAACGAGTGCGGCGCATTTTCGACATGAGCAAGGCCGATCCTCGCGACCTCGATCGCTACGGTCGCAATGCCTTTGGCTGGTCCTTGCTGATGGCCCGGCAACTCGTCGAAGCCGGTGTGAATCTCGTGCAGGTGAATCTCGGCAACAACGAGACTTGGGACACCCACGGCAACGCCTTCCCGCATCTGAAAGACAAGCTCTTCCCGCCGGCGGACAAGTCGATTTCCGCGTTGCTGGACGATCTGCATGAACGCGGCATGCTCAACCAAACGCTGATTGTCATGGCCGGCGAGTTCGGCCGCACGCCGAAGATTTCGACGTTGCCGCAGCACTACAAGTTGCCGGGCCGCGATCACTGGGGCGCGGTGCAGACGGTATTCTTTGCGGGCGGCGGAGTGAAAGGCGGGACGGTAGTTGGCTCATCGGACAGAATCGGCGGATATCCAAAGACCGATCCGCAGACGCCCGAGAACATGGCGGCCACGATCTACCGCGCGCTGGGAATTCCGTCAGACGCGATGTGGAAAGACGCGTCGAACCGGCCGCATTTGATTTATTACGGCGAACCGATTCGCGGCTTGACCTGAGATGGCTTCGGGCTGATTCGCTCGACGAGAGTTCTCCTGTTCAAATCCGTCCATGGTGAGGTAGAATTAGAGATTGATGCTTTCTCTTTCTGGCGAACCCGTTATGTCCGCAAAGGTAGTCAACGAGCTGCAGGAACAGGCATGGCACGCATTTCAGCGCGATCTGCCTCAACTTTACGCCGAGCGGCCCGGCCAATGGGTCGCGTATCAAGGCGACCAGACGCGGGGCTTCTCACGCGAGAAACATCTCCTCTATCGCCAATGCCTAGATCAAGGATTACAACGCGATGAGTTCGTTGTCTTTTGTGTCGAACCCTTGGAAACCGAGATTTCGTTTGCGAGTTGAAATTGATTTTGCACAGGATGTTTTTTCAGTTTGGACGCCGTGAGTGAGCAAGCAAACGGATGAGGAACGATTCAAACTGAGTGAAGTTCACGGCTGGCTCTGAGTCCCGCTCGGAGTTCGTTTCCATCTCGGCACGTAATTTTGCAAATAGCCCAGCACGTCCCATTCGGAATACAAGTGCTCGTAGCCGCAGCGGTGCAGTTCATCCAGGGCCGTCTGGTTTTCCCAGCGATCGTATTCCAGGCGGAAGATGGCGCAATAAGCGCCGGTGCGATGCGCGCCGGCGAAGCAATGAATCAATACGGGATGGTGCCGCGGATCGTCGAGCACTTCAAGAAGTTTCTTCACGTTCTCGTCCGCCGGGATTGGTCCGGAATCAGACCACCAGAATCGCGGCGGCAGCCGGTAGTGGTAAATGTCCATCTTGTGGCAATATTCTTCTTCACGCCAGTCAGGAGGCCGATGGTCCGGCAGATCGGCGTCGCGCAACGTGACGACCGTGCGAATGCCGAAATCGTGGACAATGCGCTCCAGCCCATCGGCACTCAATTGACCGCTGCGGTAAAGCACGCCTGGGCGCACGGTGCGGAAGTTGCGGAAATTCTTTTCGCGGTATGCAGAGTAGCCGATCGGCCCGCCGATCAGCAACGCGGCGATGCCAAATCCCAGCGCAATTCGAACATAACGACGCATCGACGGCCTCCGTGCATGTGGCGTGAGGATCATAGCGTCGAACGCGCGAATCGTAAACACTAAACCGTTTGCGCCGGCTCAGGCGGCTGGATGCGGCGCAGGACCCACTCCAAGAGGCGGCGAAACAAGCGAATCGGCCAAGGCGGAACGGACGACAGCGGCGGCGGGAACCGGTCCGAAAGGTTGGGGCGAAATATCATCAACACCAGCAGCGGCAGATACCAAAGGACGTAAACACCACCTTGGTCCGCATACCAGAATTGGATGCCGATCAGCACCGCGGCCGACAAGGAAATGAGATGCGACAGGTTCTTCGGCGAAGGCCAAAAAACCGTGGCGATCACAAAGGCGAGGTGCAGAATGAATATCGGCAGCCGGTAGGCGGCATGCACGCCCTGCCAAATGCTGGGCAAGTTCGACCGCTTCCACGGTTGCCAGTCGGTCAAGCTGAAGGTCAGTTTCAGCGTCTCGGCCAGCTGGTCGCTCCACCAGAGGAACAGTCCCGCGATGGTCAGACTGGCAGTGGCAGCCAGCACAAACGAAACGAGGAAGCGGCGAGCGCCGTTCTGGCGGTAGAAGCTGAGCCAAACTGGAGCAATCAGGGCGGGGAAGAAGAAACTGCCGGCGGCTACACCCAGCAGGGCGCCGGAAAGTGTCGGCCGGCGATAACAATATACCGCCCAGACCACCAGTGCCGCGGGTAACACGTGATCGGCTTGGCCGATATAGCGCGCGGTGTACGGAAGCAGCAGGTATAACGTTGCCGCCGCCATGCCCGACGTGGTGCTTTGAAAGTGCATGGCGCCGATCATTACCAGGCCGGCCACGACCGCGAGATGGCAGAGCAGGGCGGTCGTCTTCGCGACCCAGAATCCGACCGTTTCTTCGTCGGGACGGTCTTTTCCCGCCAACTGCTGAACCTGACCGACCGTTTGCGTGCTGCGCTTTTCCAGGACATCGAACGCCGCGGACTTCGGCCCGAC
>JBGQCZ010000093.1:0-11217 GCA_041495645.1 Gemmataceae bacterium
ATTGCGCGTACGGTTCGGAATCATTTGGTGTCTTCTACTGTAGAGGGTTTGCCCGCCGCAGTTCCTCGTCACAATGACGGCGGATTGTCTTGCCTCAGTCGGAAGTAGACTTTGCTCCGTTGGCGGGTAATGAGTACCCCCAACGGAGGAATTCATCATGAGCAACGCTCGACGGCACTTTTCGCCTGAACAGAAGGTCAACGCTGTGCGCCGGCACCTGCTCGAACAGGTTCCGGTTTCGCAACTGTGCGACGAACTCGGCAGTTACCACATGGGCCAAGATCTCGGTGTAATCGATCGAATGCGAATGGGGGCGGCGCTTGCGAAGTGTGCGCTTTTCGCTTCATTCGTCTTTCTCACCCCTTTGCGCGCTATTGAACCGGATGCCGACGTGGAAACGCTTCGCCAAGCCAAAGTGAAGGACGACAACGAATCGCTCATAGCTTTTCTGAATCAGCTGACCACCGGCGAGGAACCGCTAGCTCGGCGCGACGAATTCATTCGTCAACTGGGTTCCCCCAAGTTTAAGGAACGGGAGGACGCGATCAAGGCGCTGATCGACATGCGCTCGGCCGCAGCCCCAGCTTTGAACAAGGCCGCGCACACCGGCGACGCCGAGACTCGCCGAAACGCCCGCCGGTGTCTGGATCAAATCGAGATGGACGGGAATTCGGCCGCCCCGCTGGCCGCCGTTCGGTTACTGGTAAGGCGACGCGCTTCGCGATCGACGGAGGTTCTGCTTCGCTATCTGCCGAGCGCGGCGAGTTACGAGGTAGAAGAGGAAATCTGCTTCGGCCTTGACAACTTGACGGAGAAAGCAGGCAGAATACTACCTCCGATCATGGCCGCTTTAACGGATCCTCAGCCGGCACGGCGCGCTATTGCTGCGTGCATCGTCGGCAACCGCGGAACGCCATACGAGCGAGCGCGAGCCCGAGCGCTCCTGAAAGACCCGGAACCTTCGGTGCGACTTCGCGCGGCCCAGGGACTACTGGCCGGGAAGGAAATGGACGCGATTCCGGCCCTGATCGCGCTTCTCGACGCAGCAGCCGTTCACGAAGCATGGCAGGCGGAAGAATTGTTGCGTTGGGCCGCCGACGGAAATGGGCCAGATTGCTTCGTTGCCAATGGGGGTGACTCGGCCAAGAAGTGCCGCGCCGCGTGGGAGCAGTGGTGGCTGCAACGGAAGGGCAACATCGACTTCTCGGCGTTAACGCGTCAGCCACGCAGGCCTTGCCTGTTCGCGGTCTGGGAACCGAGTATGACGGGTTTCGGGCCAGTTGGGATAGGTTGCGACGGTACGCAGCGTTGGCATTTGGGAGCAATCGGCGTGAAGGCCGTCGCGCAGATGCTGCCGAACGGCCGCTTGCTGGCCACGGGGGCACCGCGCGAGATCGCGGCTCGGGGAGCTAACGCCACTTACAGTATGGAAGTTGATTGGACCGGCCGGGTGTACTGGTCATATCAGGTAACGTGGAATGACGAAATGGTGTTAGTTGAACGCCTGCCGGACCGCCGCACCCATTTCGTGATGAAGCTCTTCGGGCACGGTTTTGTCGGACCCAATGGGACTTTGCTTGTCCCGCCGGGACAAAAATACGTACTCACGCCTCACACTAAGCCCTGGCAGCCGCGCGAGATCCCGGTGCCCGACAAGATCACTCTGCGCAACGGCCACTGGCTAACTCTGGACACGGCACGCGGTCGGTTCCTCGAATTTGACCCCACTGGGCGCGTCGTCGGTGAAACGGGGTGTATTTGCCCCGAAGGCAGTAAGATCCAAATCTTGTTCCCGTTGGTGCGGTTGGGATTCGGGGATATGTTGGGGCGGGATTATGATCTCACCAAGTCGTTGTCGCTTCGACTGGAAGGATTGCGAAACCAGGATCCTGGGTTGCGTGCATTGGCCTTGATCGCAGTCCGGCGGGATTTTGACCGGAAAATCACGGAAGCTCTCCCATTGTTGTTCGAAGCCTTGGGCGATCATTTCGCGAGCTCGCGCTTCCATAAGAATTATGCTCTCCGACAGGGGTTTATCGACGCGATCCAAGCCATCAGTGCCGATCCGATCAACGACGCCGTCCGGTTTGCCGATTCGACAAATGATCGCGCGCGAGCCGCAGCGGTCGCCATCTCAGGTATGTCCGAATGGAAAAAGCACAAAGAACCCGAACGCTGGGCTGTGGTGCGGAAGGGATTGCGCGACCCGTCAGCTGCCGTCCGAAAAACCGCCGCTCAGGCGGCCGGTGTGTTCGGGGACCGGCATTTGGAGGTAGTACCGTTGCTGATCGAAGCATTATCAGACGACACGGAGCCGATTCCCGGCGAGGGTTGCGTGGGCGCGTCGGCCGCGAGCTCATTGGTTGTATTCAGAGGTCAAGCTCGAGTCGCGGTCCCGGCCCTGAAGCGCGCCGCCTACGGCAAGGATTCGTCGCGAGCAGTGTTCGCTGTGCAAGCCTTGGGCGGGATCGCAATCAGCGACCCCACCTCATTCAGCGATGCATTTGCATGGTTTCTGGCTGCTCTAAAGGAGTCCAGTGCGCAACCTGCAATGAGAAGCGTCGCAGCGCATTTCGTAGCGAGACTCGAAAAAGACCCCAGCGAGGCCGCACGCAAATTGGCCGCTGTTCTTTCGAGCAAAGAGCCCACGCCGCCGGTGGTCAAGCTTGGCCTGATTGACTCGCTCCGGCTCCTCAAAAATGCCGCACACCCAGCAATTCCGGCACTGACTGCCGCACTCGATGATCCTGATCCAAATGTTAGAAAGGAGGCTCGCTCGGTCTTGGCCACAATTCGGGAGAAATGACTCCGACTGCGAAGATGGCACGTTCTTCTTTCGGCTGGAATTTATCAGCGACAACCAATGGAGTACCAAGCATGTTCAAGCATCTCTTCAAAATGATCTCCTATGCGGGTCCAAAGACATTGCGCAATGTGAGAACTGCGCGCGGCCGTCCTCGCACTCGATTGTGCCTCGAGTCCTTAGAGGGAAGGTTTGCGCCAGCCACGCTTTGGTGGAACTCGTCAACCGGCGGCAGCTGGACTAACGCCGCCAATTGGTGGAATTCCGGAACCGGCGCACCTGCGACGGCACCGCCTTCGTCAAGCGATTCGGTAGTGTTCAAGGCCACCAGCGGAAATCAAAGCCAAAACCAGAATTGCACGATTGACAGTAATCACATACCGGGTGACATGTTTGCCAACCCCCCTGTCCCTGCGGGTCTGGCTTTGGTGAACGACTTCACTATCGAAACTGGCTACACTTCCACAATTACCATCGACCTCCGTGGAATGAACGCAGTTGGTTCTCTGAAAGTCGGTGGGACCCTAAGATTCGACGGAGGGGACAACTCGAGAATTGTTGGAGTCATGAGTGGCGCCAATCGGGCGACCGTCACAGTGAACGGCAGCTTGGACTGGTGGACGGGCACATTTGAGAAACTCCAGGTCGATACTGCCGTAGGCAGCTCAAGCACGCTTAGGGGAGCTTGGAGCAAGATAGTTAGCGGGACGCAGCTTACAAACAACGGCACTATGTCCTGGACCTCGGGCAACATCGTCACTGCGAGTTCGGGAGGTAAGGACGGGGACATCTTGAACCGCGGCACGTTTGAAATGCGGGCTGCCTATGATCTCGGGACAGGCGGGTCGCCTGTAACGGGAATACTCGCAAACTATGGCACGCTCAAAAAACTGGAATCTTACACGTCTACAGTGAAAATTCCTTTTGGAAACTGGGGTCAATTCTATGTCACGCAAGGTACGGTCAAGTTTGACACCGTCGCAGGTCAAGGATCTGAGGGTGTTTTACAGGAGCCCTCGCCCCTAACCCAAATGAACGGAGGTACGCTTTCAATGGGAGAGGGGGCGTACAAGGTCTACGACGGGGTGTTTGAAGGAATTGGGACAGTCAATGGTGGGTTGTCCAATTTCGCAGGCATTCTCAAAGTTGGCCTCGGCGAGGTTCCTGGAACATTGACAGTCACCGGCGACTACACGCAGACTAACGGAGCTGGCCTCAGTGGCAAAACGGAGATTTTCATCAACGGGAGCGGTGTCTGTAGCTTACTCAGCGTGACCGGGGCAGCGACTCTGGCCGGTAATGTCCAGGTTCACAACAACCCGTACACTGGAACTGTTGCCCAGACATTTATGACGTATGCCAGCAAAACCGGCACATTCACGATCGCATACGATAAATTCGTTTGGGGACCCACCAATGGCTGGATGTGGTATTTTGTCGACAGCCAAGGTAATACGAGCTGTGTTCTTACGCCCACTCACTATCTGTAATGCACCCTCAGACGGTATGTGATATGTGACAGAATTGTCGCGAAATCCCGCCTGCCCGTGCTCGCCGGGGCAGCAACTAGGCGACCGGAGAAATTCCGGTCGCTTACGTTGTCCGCCCACCATCTCGGGGAATCCCATGCATCTCGTCTGAAACGACTCGGTAAGAGCGACCAGACTCAATAATGCAAACCCGCGGCACCCGTTTGCCTTCCGGGCCGGATTTTGGGCGGTCGCTGGAGTTCTTCGCGGCGTTGGGTTTTGACGTGGTCTGGCAAAGTGGCGGGCTGGCGGGGTTGCGTTTTGGCGAGGCCTACTTCCTGCTGCAAGAGATCGACGTGCCGCAGTGGCAGAAGAACCAGATGATCACCTTCGAGGTCGACGATCTCGACGGCTACTGGTCGGAATTGGCGGCGAAGGATTTGGAGAGCACGTTCGCCGGCGTGAAGCTGAAACCGCCGACGCAATTTCCCTGGGGCCGCGAAATTCACATCATCGACCCGGGCGGCGTCTGTTGGCACGTGCGGCAGGCGAACAATCAAGAATAGCCACGGATGAAACACGGATGGAACACGGAAAGGATCAAATCCTCCTTTCCGTGTTTCATCCGTGTTCCATCCGTGGCAACTGATTCGCTGCAATCCGGGCCGGTCGCCTTATCCAAATGTACACTATAATGGCTCGTGGGCCTTTCGGCGCTCATTTCACTCGGCGGGTTGGCAACCTGTCCCACGTCCAAATAGCCCTGAGAGAGGCGATTTGTGATCACGCTTGTTTTGGATCGATCAATCTGGTGCGAGGCGCGGTTCTCAACGCGATTGAGGGAGCGCGCTCTTGTCCTCCCAACTTCAAACCCAACCGACAACCCAACTGACAACCCAACTTCAAACCCAACTGACAACCCAACTTCAAACCCAACCGACAACCCAACTTCAAACCCAACTGACAACCCAACGCACCACCAACTCATCCACTCAACGACTTTCTCCACAAAGTTTTTGAAGACCTCGGGGGCGTGTGGGAAGTCTAGCTGGGGCAAGGAGATGCGTTCAGCAAACGAGATTGGCGCACAGAGTCAAAAGTTTGGTTTAGTTTGGTTCGACGGCGTCCAGCGCGCCATTGAGCGGCAAACTGGGCAAGCCGAGTCATACCGAATTGGTGATTCGCTATTGCGGTTTTGGCTCAAGTTTGCCTATAGCCGCCCGTTCGTGCCGGTGGCGGAAGGCTGCCGGGAGTGCGCGAAGGGGGAGCGGTACATGAGAGCGAATCGCCGCTGGGGCCGGCGCATCCTTTTGGGTGTGGTGCTGTTCGCCGTGTGCGGCTGCCTTGGCACGCACAATCCAAGTCAATTCCCGTACTGGTTCTCCGCCGGCGAGGTGGTTCAAACACATGCCAAGCCGGGCGGGGCGGGCTACTTCGCCGATTTCGATCCGGCCGCGGTCAAGCTCGAAGTCCATCCATTGCGGTCGACCAACAATGTGCGGGCTCAGCATTTGGTCATTGCCTCGGTGCTCGACAAGGACGGCGATGGGCGGCGCAAGCGGCGCGTCGAATGGATGCTCGAAGGCGTCGGCAACATAATCGAGGTGGACGAAAGCGGGTATCTTGGGGGCCGCGGCTACAAGGTCGATAACAAGTACGCCGTCAGCTACACGGATTACTTCGAGCACACCATCACCCGCGGCAACGATATTCCGGCCGACGATTTCATCATCAAGCCCGGTCAAAGCTGGTGCATCATCACGTCGCCCATCGAGGGCGAGACTCGGCTGACGGTTTATGCTCCGGAGATTCACGACTGGGACAAGCGGTCCGTGACCGCGACGATTCAATGGGTCGATTGCCAATGGCAATTCCCGACCTCGGCGGCGATCCGGGCGGGAACCCCGCATTTGCTGACCACGCACGTTTTTCGCAACACCGATCGTGCTCCGGTGCCGAATTACCGGGTCCGCTACACGCTGCTCGACGGCGGGCCGGAAGCGGAGTTGCTGCCCAACCGCTCGCGTGAAGCCACGGTATTGAGCGATCAGAACGGCACCGCGAACATTTCGATCCAACAACTGAATCTGCAACCGGGATCGAATCGCGTGGGCATCGAGGTGATTCGCCCGGCCGATCCAACGAATCCGATGAGCGTGCCGGTGGTGCTGGCACGCCAGGAAACCGTGATCGACTGGCAGGCGCCGCAGATTCAGATCAGCGTAAGCGCTCCGCCGAGCGTGGCGGTGAATCAGGAGATTCCGGCGACGATTACCGTCACCAATGCAGGCCAAGTCGATACGCAGTCGGGCGAGGTGCGCATGAAAGTGCCGCCGGGAATGCAATTCGTCCGCAGCGATCCGCCGGGCCAGTTCGATTCGCGCGACAACCAGATTGTCTGGCCGCTAACCGGGTTGCCCGGCGGGCGAAAGCAACAGTTGAACGTCACGTTCGCGTCCAATCGAGTCGGGAGTTATCCCGCCTCGGTCGTGGCGATCACCTCCGATTCGTTGCGAGCCGAAAATGCCGCGACGATTCGGGTTGATAATGGGTCGCTGAAGGTAGTGCTGACCGGACCGAAGACGGCGGTGGTTGGCGATCCGACGGAGTATCAGGTTCAAATCACCAATCCGAGCTCGGCAACGATCAACAATGTCGAACTCGACTTGTGGTTGCCGGATGGTCTCGTTGCCGTGACGCCGCGCGGCGATCGTTTCGAGAAGAAACTGCAAAACGCGGGAATCCCGCCGATCGAGCCGGGTCAATCCAAGACGCTGCCGACCCGCTTTGATGCAATTCGTGCGGGCCGATTCCAGATCACGGCGATGGCGAGCGCTCAGGGCGGTCTCAGCGACCAAAGCGCCACGGTAATTGATTTCACGCAACCACAAGCCCAGCTCGACCTGCGTGGCCCGAGCACCGTGTACATGAATCGGGACGGGAACTGGAGCGTGACGGTGCGGAACACGGGACCGGTTCCCGTGACCAACGCGACTGTTCGTTATCGCTTGCCGCCCGAGTTGATGTTCCGCGGCGCGAGCGACGGCGGACAATTCAATCCGAGTACGAATGAAATCGTGTGGAACTTCGGCAATCTGGGCGCGAACGACGAACGCATGGTCAAGCTGACCGCTCTCGGTGTCCGGCCCACGACACGCGGAGTTGTCTCCGGTGTCCTGACCGCCAGTCCGAATCTGGAACTGAAGAAAGAGAATTCGATCGAAGTGCTAGGCGTGCCGGCGCTGCGAGTCGAGACCGGGTCGGACTCGAATCCGGTCGATGTCGGCCGGCAGGTGGTCTACACGATTCGCATCACCAACCAGGGCACGCTGCCGGCGGATCAGATTCAGGTGATCGCGGAGGTGCCGGGACTGATGAAGCCGCTCGGCGGCCGCGGTCCGCAAGCGCCGGCGACGGTCTCCGGCAACACGGTCCGCTTCCCGCCAATCAACAACCTGCCGCCGAATCAAGTCGCGACGCTCATGGTCTACGCCCAGGCCGTGGATCAGGGCGACGCCCGATTCCGCGTCTCCGTCCAATCGCCGTCGCTGGCGACTCCGCTCATCACGGAAGAAGCGACGCGCATCCTGCCGCTGCTGCTCGCCCCGGCGGGTTTCCGCAGGTGATTCACGCCGCCCGTTTCGGCCGGCTGCGAATCGCGAACAGGCCGAAGATTTCCTCCTCGCTTAGCCCCAAACGTGCTGGCGGACCGTTATGCGACAAGACCTCTTCGAACAACCGCCGTTTGGCCTCCAACACTTCCGCAATGCGGTTCTCAATCGTGTTCTGGGTGACGAAGCGCGTGACAATGACCGGTTCCCTTTGGCCGATGCGATGGGCGCGATTGATGGCCTGATCCTCAACGGCGGGGTTCCACCAGCGATCGAACAGGAAGACGTAGTTGGCGAATTGCAGATTGAGTCCGACGCTGCCGGTGCCGTAGCTCATGAGGATGACGTGAATGTTCGGATCGTTCTTGAAGCGATCGAGAGTCGCGGGCCGCTGGTTCGCCGGGACCTTGCCGTGGAATTGCAGCACGCCGAGCGGGGCCAATTCCTCGGCCAGCCGTTCCAGCGGCTGGACCCATTGCGAAAAGACGATGGCCTTGCGATTGCTGGCGGCGACTTCTTCCAGATCCGCCTGCAACTGTTCGAGCTTGGCGCTTTCACCGGTGGCGGGGTCGAAATTGCAGATTTGTTTGAGGCGCATCACGAGTTCGAACACGTGTTGGACACTGATGGTGTCGCCGAGTTCGTTGAGTCGCACGATGCCTTCTGTTTCGGCCATTTCGTAACTTTCGCGCTGGGCGGGTGTGAGTTCGAGGACGGCGTCGCGAATGGTTTTCGGCGGCATGTCGGTCAGGACGTCTTCCTTGGTACGGCGCAGGATGCAATCGGCGGTGTACTTGGGCAACTGGCGGGCGGGCGTTTCCGGAGGAATGCGATCGGGATCGATGAACTCGAAGATGTTGACGAGATCTTCGGGCCGGTTTTCGATGGGGGTGCCGGTGAGCGCCCAACTTCGGGACCGGCGGATGCTGCAAACGACTTGGGCGGTCTTCGATTCCTTGTTCTTGATGCGCTGAGCTTCGTCCAGCACGACGACATCGAAATGAACGGACTCGTCGGCGAGGATTGCGGCGTCGCGGGTCAACACTTCGTAGTTGACCAACTTGACGGGACAATTCGAAACCAGCCAGGTGCGGCGGCGGCTGAGCGTATCGCCGGTGATGACTTCGAACGGCAGGTCGGCGGCCCAGGACAGAAGTTCGCGGCCCCAGTTGAAGACGAGCGGTTTGGGACAGACGACCAGGGTGCGTTGGATCAAACCTGCATGAAGCAGCAACCGCAACGCGAGAATCGCCTGAATCGTCTTGCCAAGACCCATCTCATCGGCGAGCAACGCGGAGTAACGGGGCATGAGGAAGGCGATGCCTTCCATTTGATAGGGGTACGGCTGACTAGGAACGTGCACTCGCTTGCCGGCGAACAGGTTTTCGAGCGGCGGCTGGAGCAAGTAGAGGAGGCGATCCTTGAGCATGACGGTATCGCCGGCGGGAACGGGCCGAGTTCGCTTGTCGCCGGCCGAAGTTTCTTCGAGTTTTGGCCGCGGCCGCACCATCGGCGGCTCGACGGTCTGCATCGCCTGTGCCTCGGTCGGTGGAGCGGGGAATTTCCAGCCTTCCGTCGTGACTTCAAGAGAGAGTTTTCCGAGCGAGCGCACCCAGGGCACGTCGCCAAGCAGTTTGGCTTCACGCACGCCGCAGTTCAGACCTCGGTCGAAGGCCGGCAGCGAGCGCGAGCCGATCTCAAGCGACAAGTCGAGAGGAGACTCGTTGAATTCGATCGCGGCGAGATCTTCGGAGATGACCTCATCCACGGCTGGTCACTCCGAGCTTGCGGGCTTCGGAAATGGCCTCGCGAATGCGGGCGAATGGCTCGATCAGATCGAGATTGGAATCGAGTTGATCCATTACGGATTGAATGCGAGAAAGATCATTGGCGAACTTTGGATTGGCGACCAGAGCCGGCCGGGAATTAGCGCTCGGCCGAATCATCAAGACGTCTTCGGCGTGCGAGGCGTCATCGGTGGCAACCCAAATGACTGGAATATCCATGTTGTTCCGCAAATCCAGCACGGCTTGCCGGTCCGTGAAAATCAACGTGGCGGCGGCCGAGGTCTTTTCGATCAGTGTCTTGCCGATCAGTTCGCCGTGAAGGTAACCGGGAAGCGTCTGGCCATAGAGGATTTGCTGTACGCGATTGGGCTGCACGGCCGTGGTCAGGCGGAATTCGAGGGGGCGGCCCCAGACGTTGGTAACGAGGTAGCCGCCCAGGTAACCGCTGGCTTCGTGCAGTACGGTAAGAAATCCGAGCTGCGCGGGCGCACTCACTTGCGTCACGGTTTCATCCCTTTCGGAAATCGCCGCTCACCGATCCATCGGGCATAGAGAGAGTCGGTCCCTTTGCCGCAAACCTTCACTGCCTTGCGCGACCCGCGCTGATTCAAGCCCCAATGTGGCGACGAACGACCCGAAGGACTTTCACAATCCGCGCGATCGCCCGAACTCGCGCAAGGTCGAACGGATGTAGCGATTATGCACGACCGGCAGTTGCATCAATCTCGTCCGACCCACCGGAACTGCTAAAATGACTGGCGTAGCGATGGCGAACGAAGAGCGACTCAGGACCAGAAATGACAACCGAATCTCCTTCAGCGGGCGAGCCCAAGCGTTCGCCGGTCGAACTTCATAAGGAAGCCAGTCGGCAGTTGCGTGGCACGATCGCCGACACGCTTGCTACTAACGCCGATCATCTCACCGACGCCGACAAGAGCCTGATCAAGTTTCACGGCTCGTATCAACAGGAAGACCGGGATGCCCGCAAAAATCGAAAAAAGGATGGCGTCGGCAAGCATTACATGTTCATGGTGCGCTGCAAGATCCCCGGCGGAAAGCTGACCGCGGCGCAATACCTAGCCGTGGATGATTTGGCGGGGCAGTATGCCAACGGCACTTTGCGCTTCACCTCGCGTCAGGGAATTCAGCTTCATGGCGTGTTGATCAGCGACCTGAAATCAACGATCAAGGGAATCAACGAATGTCTGCTAACCACCCTGGGCGCTTGCGGCGATGTTGAGCGCAATGTGATGTGTTGCCCAGCGGCCTTCGATCCGGTTCGCAAAGAACTTCAGCGGAACGCCAATCTCATCGCCGAGCATTTGGCCCCGCGCACGCAGGCGTATCACGAAATCTGGCTCAACGGCCAAAAAGTTGAGAACGCCGGGAACGATCCCGAACCGATTTACGGCAAGTTGTACTTACCCCGGAAGTTCAAGACCAGTCTCGGTTTGACGACGGACAACTGCATCGACATTTACGCTCAGGACTTGGGATTCCTGGCCCTCGTGGAGCGCGAGCAAATCGCCGGCTACAACGTGCTGATC
>JBGQCZ010000094.1:0-11209 GCA_041495645.1 Gemmataceae bacterium
GTCGCCGCTCAGTAAGGCTTCCTTTCCGGCAACCGCGGCCGCGGCGAGTTGATCGAAATCGCCGCGATGTTTGTCTGCTTCGCTGATCACTTTTTGGTGCATGGAGCTGGAGAAATGCGACTTGCCCGTATAGACGAGGATAAAGCGGTCTTCCAATTCGCAGCGCGTCGCGGTGCTCAACGGCAGCGGAAAGACTCTGGCGCCGGGGTACTCGACTTCCATGAAGCTCACCCCGCCGTACGCGGCGGCGAATTGATCCTGCACCCCGCATTCGAGCTTCAAGTCCTCGACTTCGAGCAATTGCGATTCGCGAGCCAATTCGTGCGGCAGGAGCCGGCGATGCTGATACGCCGCGAGTGCGCCCATCGCCGCGACTCCGAGCGCCGCGGACGAGCCGAGCCCGCTGGCCGGCGGGGCATCCGAGCGCACTTGAACGCTCACTTCCCGGCGTACCGGATACAACCCGCCGCGGCGCGTTTCCAATCCAGAACGTGACACCGCCGCCTTGAGCAGATCCAGCACGCCGTTGTATTCAATTTGGCGAATATCGTGGAAGCGGTAGCGCTCGTCGGTGTCGAGGCTTTCGAGCGTGAAGCCGCCGGCTCCTTCCTGAACTCGAAGCGTGACGTAGGTGTAAAGGCGCGCCGCGAAATTCAGCACCGCCCCACGCGGGACGATGCGAGTGTCCGTCCAACCGCCCAGATCGCAAAAGCGGACCGGGGCACGTGCACGCCATTCCGTCATGCCCTCCCTCGTCGTTTCTTACGCCATCACTTCTTGCAAACGCTTCTTGGAATCGTCGCCGACTTCCTGATGCAGCGAGCGCCCGTGCGCGTCCATCGTCACCACGGCGGGGAAGTGCTCGACTTCCATTTCCCATACGGCCTCGGGGCTGCCGAACTGTTCCTTCAGGAACACGCGCGGCACGCGCTTCACGCATTGAGCGTAAATCTGGGCCGCTCCGCCAATCGCATGCAGATACACGCAGCCGAACTTCTTGCAGGCTTCCAGGGTCTTCGCGCCCATTCCGCCTTTGCCGATAACCGCCTTGATGCCGTATTTCTCGATGATCTTGTCCTCATACGGCTCCTCGCGGATCGAAGTCGTCGGCCCGGCCGCAATCACCCGATAAGTGCCTCTGTCTTCGAGCACGACCGGCCCGCAATGATAGATGATCGAGTTTTTCAACACATCCAGTTCGCCGCCCTTGTACAGATATTTGTGGACGGCGTCTCGGCCGGTGAAGACGGTACCGGAAAGCAGAACGATGTCGCCGGCTTTAAGCTTGCGCACGTCAGCTTCGCTCAAGGGCGTTTGCAACTTGACGATATTGGCCCCGCCGCTCGGCGTGCCGAGATCGATCAAGGCGGGCTCGCTCGCGGCGCGCTCGGAATAGTCGAAGGTTTCGTCGGCGGTTTGATAGAGCCAGTTGACGACTTCACCGCTTGTGTCAAGAACCACGCCGCGGCGGCGATAGGCCCAGCACATATAGGCAACGCTGACGAAGAACGAAGCCGGCAGCCGGTTCCGATGCCCGACTTTGCAACTGCCGACGGTGAGATGCCCGCCGAAGCCCATCGGGCCGATATTCAGTTTGTTCGCCTCCTGCAAGACGCGCTGTTCCATCGCCGCCAATTCCGGATTCGAGTTCACGTCGTCCACCGGTCGCAGCAGCAGTTCTTTGGCGTAGTCGTAACCGGTGGCCCGGTCGGCGCCGATGCAGACGCCGAGAAAGCCCGGCCCGCAACCCTTGCCTTGCGCGTTCCAGACCGCGTCCATCACGCATGCGTAGACTCCGTCGAGATCGCGGTCGGCCCGTTTTCCGTTCAGCGTGGCTGGGAGCGAATACTGGGCACTCATGTTCTCGCAGCCGCCGCCCTTGAGAATCAAGCGGATGTCGATCGTATCCTTGCGATGCTGGTGCCAATGAAACACCGGGCTGCCCGGGCCGAGATTATTACCGCTGTTGCGACCGGTGATACTGTCCACTGAGTTCTGCCGCAAATAACCCTTCGTGGTCGCTTCCACGACGGCATCGCATGCAAGATCTTGCAATTCGAGTTGATCGAAACCAACCGGCGTCTTGATGTAACAAGTGATGGTGCCGGTGTCCTGGCAAATGGGAGCGCTCTTCTTCTTGGCCAACGCGATATTGGCCGAGACTAATCGAAGGGCGAGATCGGCCTTCGAGCCTTGTTGTTCGAGCGCATGGTGAACTTCTAGGACGTTATTCACGTCCTCGGGCAGATAGGCCGAGGTGCGGCGGATCAGTTCCAGAAGTTGGGCGCGAAAGCGATCGCGATTCATTTTCGATCCTCAGTTTAGCCGCTCCGCTCCGAAGACTCCGCGTCGCGGCTAAACTCATTTGAAATTCTTCAACCAACTCTCAAACGCCTTCTTGTTGGCATCCATGGTCTTGGCCGGACCGACCATGCGCATGAAATACGGGCCGTTTGGGCTTTCGAAGATCACCCCCACCAGCCGATAATTCGGCCGCAATTCGCCTTCTTCTTTCGGATCAAACGGCCGGTTCTTGTGCTTGTAAGTCCCGTTGCCTTCGAAGACGGTGACCTTGACGTCGCCGACTTTCATTTCATTGGTCTTGAACGCGTCCTCATCCTTGACGCCGTCGGCGGGCTTGATCATGCCTTTCCAGCGGTCGATGTTGGCCTTGGTCCCGCCGCCGCCGCCAGCGCCGAAGAAGAACACCGTCAGCGAGCCGTCGTACTTGTCGCCCTCGGCTTTAGGAATCGTGAACAAGTGGATCTGCATCTGATTCGAGGGCTTGGCCGACTTCCACTCCGCCGGAGCAGTGGATTTCAGGCCGTCGATCTCGGTAACCATGCCTTTGTCCTCCGCTCGTGCGCCGACTACAAAGGCGGCGGCGATGACGGCCGCAAAAGCCAAACGTTTCATGGGCTACTCCTTGAGGTTTCGATTTGGGGCTTCTCTTATTGTAGGCCGAGCACTTGTGCTGCCAGTGTTGCGACGGCGCCGCTCCCTGGTTCGGCGAATTGAGTTTCAATTCATTCTAACATGTCGAGCATGCCTTGCATCTCGCCGAGTGCATGCTGATTGTTTTGCGTTTGGGCTGCCTTCACGCCGTCGCGAAGCACGACCATTGCCTCGCTGATTCGGTTCAGTTTCTGCAACGATTGTGCGGCCATCAGGAACGCCGGCACGTACGACTTCTCCGGCCCCAGAATGGTCAATTCGCGAAAGCCCTTGATCGCCGCCTCCAGATCGCCGCCGCTTACGTCTTCCATCGCCAACGAGTAACGCAGCTCCAGGTCGTCCGGTGATTCGGCCAGCATTTGTTCCAAAACTTGGCGGCGCTGTTGAGGATTCATGCACAATTTTCCGTTGGGAAACGCAATCGGCACATCAGTGTTGTAGTCTGCTTACCAAGTCGGGCAACTTTACCCAGCTTCCGCCATCCTCATGCCATGCATCGACGGCGTGACCTGCCCAGCGGGGGCGAGATCGGCAACCTTGGCAAACCAACGGCGTCTAGTGAGACTGGTCAACCGGTCGAATATTGCTTTCGGGACGCGACCTCCAAGGATTCCCGGACGGACCCGGGACGGAGAACCCATCCCAATGCGGCCAGGACGGCCACGCACCCGTTCCGGCCATTTCACCGCCTGACCTTGCCACGTTTTGGGGACGTCATGCGCCTACACCCGCCGTTAACCGGCCGACGAACCACGCACCTTTGGGCCGCCGTCGTGGCCCTCGCCGCGGCCAGCCCGCTCTGGTCTGGCACTCCCAACACGACACCCGGTTTGAATCCGCGCGTCACTCCCATCGTCGAAGTCGCCCGCAAAGCCCGCTTCGCCGTGGTGAATATCCACTCCGAGAAGACGCTCCCCGGCGCCACCGACCCGTTCAACCCGATTCCCACCAACAATCGCGTCAACGGCATGGGCACCGGCATCGTCATCGATCCACGCGGCTACATCGTGACGAACCATCATGTGGTTGAGGATGTGCAGGTCCTGCGCGTCAAGCTCGCCGACGGCACCACGCACAGCGCCCGGGTAATCGCCCGCGACTCCGAGAACGACCTCGCGGTCCTCAAGATCGACACCAGCCACCCGCTCACCACCGTGCCGCTCGGCACCGCCTCCGATCTCATGGTCGGCGAGCCGGTCGTCGCCATTGGCAACGCGTTCGGCTACGAACACACGCACACCACCGGCATCGTCAGCCATGTGAAGCGCGACGTGGCGCTCAACAAAGACGTGTCGTACAAGGGCCTGATTCAAACCGACGCCAGCATCAACCCCGGCAATTCCGGCGGCCCGCTGTTGAACATCTATGGCGAGTTGATCGGCGTCAACGTCGCCATCCGCGCCGGTGCCCAGAACATCGGCTTCGCCATCCCGGTCGATAACATGGTCCACGTCGTCGCCGACCTCTTGAGCCTGCGCCGCCGCACCGGCATCGGCCACGGCATCGCCACCCACGACACCATCGACGTGACCAACAACCCGATCACCCGCACTTGCATCGCGGACCGGGTTGAAGCCGGCAGTCTTGCGGAAAAAGCCGGCGTGAAGGCCGGCGACCGGATCATCCGCGTCGGCAGCGTGGAAGTCGGTTGCAGTCTCGATCTCGAACGCGGCTTCCTCGAAAAGCTGGCCGGCGAAAAAGTGTCGATCGTGGTTCGCCGAGGCGGCGACGAATCAACCGTTGAGTTGACTGTCCCGTCCCCGTCCGCTCAAGTCGTGGTCTCGTCGTCTTCACCGGCGGCTACGACAGATATGGTCTGGAAAAAGCTCGGCATTCGCGTCGCGGCCGGCGAGCTGACGCAGATCCAGAAAGCCAACCCGCAACTCCGCGGCGGCGTGGTGATTCAGGAGATCGACTCCGACGGCACGGCCGCCAAGGCCGGCATGCAACGCGGCGACATCCTCATTGGTTTGCATCAATTCGAAACGCTCTCCGTCGACAATATTACCTGGGTCCTGAGCCATCCCGATCTGGCCAGCTTTACCCCGCTCAAGTTCTTCCTCATCCGCTCCAGCCAGGTGCGCCGCGGCCTGCTCTCGCACCTGCCCGATTGAACGTCCGTTCCTCCGACTCCCGCGCCGGCGTTTGCTCCCCCGCAACCGCCGGCGTTTTTTTGTCTGTCTCATTTTGGCTTGGGTTGCCCCCGCCAAAGGCATCAGCCGCCACAAATGGACCGGCGCCAGTTCGCGGGGGAACTGAACCGGTTTGCGCCCATCGGGCTGGATGCTGGCGAGGCGGCTCCCGTCAAAGAGATGGATCTTCCCTGAGTCAGGCGGGCGATCCGATTCCACGCGCTGGATGTGGGAATGCCGACATCTCAGGGCGCGGCGCTGGCGGCGAATGGATTGACCACGGTGACGCCGTCGTAGCTCTGCCCCGCGTTGAGATCTTCCGTGTACAGAGTCTGACAGCCCATTTGTTTGGCCGCCGTCAAGATGGCTGCGTCCCAATAGGAGATGCCGAAGCGCTGCTTGGCATCGATCGCTTCAAGCACCAAATCCCGGGAGATGGGCCAGACGGGAAAAGCCGCCAATGATTGCAGCACGGCGAAGGCTTCGTCGTGCGTCATCTTCAGACGCTGTTTGGTGACCGCGACGACATAGAACTCCTGCAGCACCTGCGCGGAGAAGCCGATGTCCGGTCGGGCGAGCAACCCGCGGGCTACTTGCCGCTTCACCTGATCTTCCGGCGCATTGGACGCGGCGTAAAGCAGGATGTTGGTGTCAACGAAGGATGTTGCGGTCATACAATTCAGCGCGCCTCAGGGGGCCGACGGATTCGGTATTCCGCGATTTGTCCAATGCGGCCAAGAGTCGCGCCACCCGGTCCGGCTCCGCCCCGCTCGGCAATTCCCTGCCATTTTGAGCCGCCGTGATCGTTACATCCACGCACGTCCCCGGCTTGAACGGAACCCCGGCAACCCGAACCTGGCCCTGATCTTCCACGGTGGCAGATGTTTCATAGCTGTTCATGGCAACCGCCTGATATATTGGTGAACTTCCATCTATTGTTCCCGCCAACCACGCTTTAGGCAACCTCTCAAAAGAGATTTAAGCGTCAGTTCATTTTTCGGTGCCTATTTTCTGGACACGTATTCGCTCTAGCGCCAGCCAATAAGGAGCAGTTTAATCACTCCAGCTTCATGGGTTGCCGAAGCAATCGTTGTCGAGTTCTTGCCGTCGGCATCCACCACATTCAGGTTCGACTCGGTGCCGGGCTTGCCCGGTGGCGTCCAAGAAGGTGACGCTGTAGGCGATACGCCGGCCATCGGGAGACCGGCACGCTCGAAGGTCGCTGAACCTATTCCTCTTTCCAGAAATGCGCGCACCCAAAGCACTCGGACGAAGTGCTCTATATAGTATACCCATGTTTATAGGAAGAATCGAACCACATTTGTCGATCAGTTGTCGAAGTTGAGGGCTGGCTCGCTGGGGCCAACAGCGAGAATATTCGCGAGGTGCAGAATGGATTTCCTTCTGACGAATGAATCGGGCAATGTAAGCGGAGAACATCATGGCGACATGATCGGTTACAACGCCTTGAACCCCGAAATAGCCCGTCAATTCATAGCTTCCGCTGAGAAGCTCGGCATTTCTGTAGACCTCAGCTTGCCATTGATCCCAAACGCTGTTGTTCTTTTCGATCTCGATTCACTTATCGCATACTGCAAAGAGCACGGTTACATGCTCTATGCGAATGAAAACTCGCGAACCATTTCCCACGAGGTTCGCATCAATTGGGGAAACACGCCAATGTGCTGTTTGCCCCAAGCCGTGGCCCTACGGCCGAGTGAGTCAAGAGAACCTTCGGGAATTACTCACAGACATTCCCGCTTGTGGATACCGTCAAAACTACTTGACATTCTGAACGACGCAGTCCGGTTGGAGGACGGCGATGCCCCCCGCGTAACGTCGCTGATGATAAAGCGGGTATTCGTCTACATTGACGTTTCAGATTTCTCAAAACTGCCGCCAGGCCAAGAAGTCCTGGTGATCAATTCCCTCGTCCGCATTGTTCAGAACAGCGAGTGGTGGCAGGGGCGGGCGCGTGCCCTCTACAAATGTTTTGAAGCAATGCTTTGCATCGGCGACGGGTTTATCTTCGCATTCAAACCTCCCAGCGTCGCGGCGACCTATTTTGCCGCTTACCTTGCACAGTTAGTCGAGGTCGCTGTCGCAAAGCATCTGGTGCCGGTTGACTTCCATTTTCGGATGGGGGTTCATGTAGGCGAAGTGTACTCGTTTTGGGATGTTGGTCGGCAGGGGTGGAATTACATTGGAGACGGGATCAACGGCGGCAACAGAGTGCTGGCTGCCATCGGCAAAGACACGGACGACGTGTTGTTCGTTTCATCGCAAGTGCGCCAAGCTATGATTGGTGAAACGAGCAAGTTTGAATTCGCCCCAACCGTGATCGCCCACCTGCATAATCGCGGACGGCGCGCCGACAAGCATGGAAATCCATGGCGCGTGTACGAGGTTAGCCACACGGCGCTTTGCCATTCGGACTTACCCGGAGATCTGCAAAGATGAGATTTTGATTTCGCAGGGCGTACAGCGCTGGCAGATGTTGAGCGCAGGTTGGCATGACCAATCTGGGACGGGTACTAGGCTCCCGTCAGCTAGGCGCGCGGGCTACGGCCGCTTGTCAGGAAGTGCAGGAAGCACTGGTAGCACTGGGGTGGGGCCTGGCAACACCTCGCTCGGCTTTTTTTCAGTTGACGCTGCCTGCCAGCACTTACACGACGTGTCGACGATAAGTTCGATGATGAGCGGGGCGGCCGCCTCCACTTCTCTAGGAACGAAAGTCATGCTGGGGGCCTCGAAAACTGGTTGCAACTGAAAGACCGCCGCAACCTGTGCCGGAAGGTCCGCCCCCTTTGTCATTGTGTTGAGTTTGTTAATGATTTTCTCGGCAACTTGTTGCGCCGAAATCTGCGACTTGCCTTTCTCGTTAAACACGCATGTGTCTAGGTTAATGATGTCGTCCTTCGACAATCTCAACTTTGCGTTTGCTTTTTTCGGCCCGATGCCAGTCGGCGCATCCCAAACTAGGTCCACGTAGTCGCCACCTTGATGATTAACCAGAATTGCCTTACGAATCTTGGTTGTCGCGTCGCTATCCATACGGTAGGTGATGACGAACTTTTCTGGCGTGGCGACCGAGAAGCCGTTCTTCGTCGGCGATGTTGCGGCCGGTGTCGCTGGGCCAGTGACGATGGGCACCGCCAACTCCGTGGAAACTCCGTACGGCGTGGCCACATGGATATGTGCAAATTTCAGGCGGTCGGGCGGACTTCCTTCGTAGATCACCGGCATTGGGTTCGCTGGCACTGTCACTTTGATAACTTGGCGGCTGAGCATCTCGCGCTGCGCTATCTCTTGGTTGCCAATGATAACACGTGTGTTATGGACACTGAAATGGTCGCCAACGAGGAACAGAGTCGTCTGCATCTTCGGGTCGATTCCCGGCGCGCCGTAGAAGCCGATCAGCTTGGGCGCGAAGTCGGAAATGCCGTGGTTGAACATCTCGAACCCACCGAGAGTCTGCAGCTGCGGCACCTGGACGCTGAGCGTCTGCATCGGCAGGCGCGCGGCAAGCTGCTCCGCCCGCCGCAGCAACCGCGTGTGGTCGCCGTCCCGATAGTCGCACGTGTCCGTTACGCCGACGCCGCAAGTTTCGATCGTCTTGACCGCTCGGCTGAGTCGCAGCGCCTGCGAGTGGTCGAGAACCTTGTGCTTAGGTTGATGCAGCGGGAACCAATTGGCGACGGTGTCCAGGTGGACGTAGGGCACGAAAGACGGCATGATGACGAGGGCGACGCACTCGCGCGTGCCAGGCTCCATCCGGCGCTGCTTGAGTAGAGAGTCGCGCTTCGGGCCCCCGACGAACGTCTGGGCGATTCCGCCGAGAGAGCCCGGAGAATCGGGACTCTGGAATCGTGGGTAGAAGCGCCACCCGAAGGTGTTTTCGCCGTGCGAGAATCCGACTTGGGTTCGGTTGATGGCGATCGTCTCGTACTCAGCTTCCAGCCGCCGCGCGAATTTCATGAAGTTTGAAGCGCTGACGGCCCCGTTCGTGAAGGCAATGGACAACGCAAGTTGCAATTCGCGCTTGGTGCTGAGTGTGTCGGCGATGTTTTGATCCTGTGTCACGGGGTCAAGTGCGAAGACACGGACCGGCCAACGCATTCGGACATACTCATTGAACGCCTGCCGGGCCTCCGGCGGAGGATCGGGCAAGAAGTAGGGCAGCCAGTGGTCGGCGGCAGGCAGCACCGACTGGCGGGACGACGCCGTCTCTTTCATGTCGTGACGCAGCCGGTCCACGAGCAAGGCCGAATCGACCAGAATGCACCACGCCAGCGCCACCGTCTTTGAGAATTCAACCTTCTCGCAATGGGGCTCTCCGCAATTGGAATTACAGCTGGACACGGATTTATCCAGTTTCTTGACATCCTGTTGGAAGGACTCTCGTTCGCACTTCAGCCGAGCCATCTCACGTGATTTGACCGCCGTTGCCAAGTCGGGAGTGCAATACCTCAGCCACAGGCACTGGCGACTCGGCTCCGCAAGGAACTTTAGAGCCGCTGTCAATTCCTCGCGCAGAAACATCTGCACGTCCGGAATATGGGGATATTGGTCACGCGTGATTGCCTCGTTCAAAGCCTGATGAGCGCCGTAGGCGATCTCGAAGACGAATTCCGGCCCATAGACTTGGAGGATCTGCGACGCTGGAAACGGATCACGCGCTAGTTGAGAATTCGAGAATGACATGACGGGCACGGCAGCGTGGAAGCGACTGCCAAGGCCTCGTCCTTTCAAGCCCTTGATGTTCGCCGTGACCCCTTCACATTGAATCATGCACCTGTTCTCTGGCGTTAGAATCTTGTCCGACTTTTCGGAATCGAGGAACTCGGCCAGCGGGAAACTCAAATGCGAGACCAGATCGTTGACGACGAGATTGCGAAATGTGGCCGGCAACAAGTCGTCGCCGAGAATTGGAGTTAGCGTCATCGCGATCTCGGCCCCGAATCCTTGGTCGGTCCGCCGGCCGGGAAGCAACGACACCGGGATGCGGACCAGATTCAGCGAGTAGCCGGGCGAATCGGCGATGTCGTCGCCTTCGTTGGTGCGCCGAATCTGCGCCAAGTAATTCAAGTAACGAGCCTTTTGCTCCAGCACGATTGTCGGCTCCAGGCCGACGCCTTGTTCCTTCAGTTTGCCAAAGCCGATTTTTGTCAGACTGGCGGAGTCGCGTTTGATGACGGTGTCCACGTCGGAAACTAGCTTCGTCACGTCAGGAAGCGGTAGCGGCTTGACCGCCTCCGGCGGTGCTTCGGGTTTCTCGGTCGTTTTCGTGGTGGTCTTTTGTTTGCCCCCGCTAGCCAACGTGTCTTCGGTGACGGTCTCGGTCGTGGATTCCGTCGGCACCAATGGCTTCGCCGAGCCGCCGCTCTTTCCGATTACTGGAGGCTTCGGCTGGATTGCCGCAGAAAGCGCAAACGCATTGGCAAAGTAGAGTTGGTCGCTGCGCGAAAGCGAACCCTGTAGCTCAACCTTGAACTTCGATGTGTCGTCGGCCATTTGCTTCTCGAACTCTTCCCGGTATTTCGTCAACCGGGCCTCGCCCCAAACGTCCGGACCCTTTGCGACGACGCTCCCGAACCAGTCAATGTGCTTTTCCAAGCGGTCCAAATCCTGGGCCAGGGCAAGCATCGACGAATTGTCGCGCAACCTCGACTTGGCAGTCAGTAGCTCTTCGCCACCGTCACCGACGATGCCAATCGCCCGATCACGAACCGACTGGCAGGCTAATGGAGTGATCGCCAACACAATGGCTATGGAGAAGCCAAGGATCCCGCGCTTGTAATTGCGCATGCGACGTTCCTTGTCAGCTTTGTTTGATTTTGCCGAACGTTGCTAATCTAATCGTCTTTCCGAATTCACCGACTTCAACGCTTTTGCCACTTGTGCCGCCACTTGTCCAAATTCTCCAATTCGGGTGTTCCATTTCAATTTTGCATGGAGAAATGGGAGCGGGCACCCGGAACCATTGATCCCGCCAGCAAATGTCACTTCTTCACCCGCTTGAGCACGATGTAGGTGACGCCGCTGCCTTCCTTGGACCCGAATTCGGTCGGCCGCTTGCCCAGCGCGAAGCAGTGCTTCCACGTGTCGCCATCCACCTGGTA
>JBGQCZ010000095.1:0-11182 GCA_041495645.1 Gemmataceae bacterium
AGATCAGACGTCGAATCATGGCCGGCTTCGAACGGCTCTTCAAATCGGCTCAGCGGCGAAAGTTCCGCAACGGCCACGGCTTCCTGCTCGCCCCGCACCTGCCGTTGTTCTACGGCATGCGCCGCGATGAGCCCGAACCCGAACCCGGCCCCTTCGATTCGCACATGGTGTTCGAGTCAATCGGCCCACCGTATCATCGCGCCTTTCCACGACTGGCTCGATTCCTGGCCCATCGCATGCTGCGGGCCCTGGAAATCGACATCATCTTCGTCGAGGACGGCGTCAGCTTCCGGCGTTTCTCCCGCGTCGTGCGCCGATTGTTCGAACTCTACGACAAGCACGATGGTCGCCGGCCGGTCGCCGATCCCGACTTCGTCGGCCTGCATGGCACGCGCGTCCTAATCTACGACATGCAGTTCGACAACCAGTTCGAATCGAGCGTGTATCCGGAGCCGAAGTTCGCCAACTTGGGAAGAGCACGCGTCCTGCTGGTCTTCCGCGATCGATCCGAGCACGAAGAATTGGTCGAACCGCCGTTCGACGCCAGCCGCACTCCGGCGCCGCTTGGCTTGGGTCGATAACTCGCACGTCACTTCGCGGCCGGGTCCGACTGCATCATGCCGAAGATATTCCCTTCCGTGTCCTTGAAATAAGCCAACCAACCCACCGTGGGAATGGGCATCTTCGGCAGAGCGATTGTGCCGCCGGCAGCGACCGCCTTCTTCAAATACTCGTCCAGATTGGGCACGTCGGCCGTGCAAACGAAGCCGTTGACAGCTTGGCCTTCGACCGGGGCCGGTCCGCGGCGCTTCACCAATCCGCCGTCGACGCCGGGCTTGTCCTTCCCGCCGGTCATGATCGGCCAATACTCCTGCTCGCCCCATTTCTGGAAGTTCCAGCCGAAGACCGAAGTGTAAAACTTAATCGCCCGCTCCGGGTTTTCGGCGTGAATCTCAAAATGCACGATTCGCGGCATGATGCACCTCGTGAAGGAACAAGAAACTATTGAGTGACCTGGAAGCAAACCACATTCGCCTGATCGCGTACGTACAGCCGGCCGCTGGCCAGCGCCGGCAAGGCCCAGCAATCCGACCCGCTCAGCACGCCCGGAAGCGTGCCTTTGAGCCGGAACTCTTCCGGCGTCGCTTCGACCAAAGCCAACGTTCCGTCCTGAGTGAGAATGATGAGATGCCCCTCGGCGAGTATCAGGCAGCCCTTGGCCAATTTGTTCGCGGCCCATTTTTCGCCCGCCGCGCGCAGGTCAATGCATTTCAGTTCGCTGCGCCCGTCGTCGAAGCCGTAAATGAAGTTGTCCTTCAGCACGCACGTCATGTGATGATTGCGCATGAGTTTGTGGCGCTAGACAAAGGTTTCCTCGGCACGGAACTTTCCGCCGTCCGTCGCAATCTTCAGCAAAGCGCAGCCGGCGTTGTAACCAGACGAAATGAAGATGAAGTCGCCGGCGACAATGGGCATGCCGATGTTGGCGTCGAGCTGGGTCTGCCATGGATAAGCCCACAATTCCTGGCCGTCGTTCGGTTGCAGGCCGACCAGCCGTGAGCCGGTGAAGGCCACCAATTGCCTCTGTCCCGCGATCGTGACGGCGATTGGGGAACAGTAACCGGTTGATTCTTCGAGGGCCGACCAGACCTTTTCGCCGGTGACACGATGGAACGCCGCGACGGTCCCTTTCTTTCCGCCCGGTTGAACAATCGCCAGGTCGCCCTCGATCAACGGCGAGCCCGCGAGGCCCCACCTCGGCAACTCCGCGTTGAATTCTTTCGGCAGGTCGTGTTGCCAAAGCACATTCGGCTTGTCCCCGGGTTTTTTCGTCGGCGAGGCCGTCAATGTGCCCTCAACTGTCATTGATCTCGGCACTTTCAATGAATGGGCTGCTTCCGAACAGTACCCCGAGTCGGTCCGCGTTTCATACCTGAACGGCGACATTTGGGTGGATGTGGAAATGGAACAGATTTTCACGCACAATGTTGCCAAAATTCAAATCGCCACAGAGCTCAATCGTCTTACGCGTAAGTTGGTGTTTGGCCGTTTTCTCGGGGACGGTATTCGCTTTTCCAATGAGGTCGCGGGCTTGTCCACTGAGCCGGACGGCGTCTTTGTGAGCTTCAACGCGATTAAGAGCGGCCGCGCGCTGTTTGTGCCAGGCAAAGACACGGGCTTTGTCCGCCTCGATGGCTCGCCCGAAATGGTTTTGGAAATCGTCAGCGATTCTTCCGTGTCGAAAGACACTGAATGGCTGCGCGAGTTGTACTGGCAAGCGGAAATTGCGGAATTCAGGCTAATCGACGTCCGTGGTGAGGAAATGAAATTCGACCTCTTGCGTCGCGGCGCCAAGGGGTACACGGCAGCTCGCAAACAGGCGGGCGGCTGGCTGCGCTCGCAGGTCTTCAATCGATCCTTCAAACTCACGCGCCAACTCGATCCGCTCGGCAACCCGGATTTCACACTTCACGTCAAGAATTGAGCCCGCTTGCGACTTTGCGCAAAATCACCCCAGCAACTCCTGTATTCGTTGAATCCGTCTCACTCCCGGCATCTTTTTCGGCCCAGCATCGAATAGCAAACCACGCATCCCCGCCGCATTCGCTCCCGTGTAATCGTTGATCCGGTGATCGCCAACAAAGAGAATTTGACCCGGCTCGCATCCCGCCGCCCGAATCACCACCTCGAAGAACCGCGGCGACGGTTTGAGCCAGCCGACTTCCGAACTGATGATGCGATGCTTCAGCGGCGCCAGTTCCGGCAATCCGTCGGCGATCGCGTGCAAGCGGTGGTCGAAATTCGAGGCCAAACCCAATACGAGCCAGCGGCTAGCCAGTTCGCGTAGCGCTTCGCCTGCGCCCTCCATCGCTTTCCAAGCGGCGGCATTGCCAAAATGGTTGTACAAGTCGCGGAAAACCGCTTCACCTCGCTCCTGAAACACATGAGCCACGACGTTGCGCCACCTGTTTACTTCGCGTTCCTCCCTGGTGGGGCCGCCGCGAATCGCGTCTTCCTTCTCTTCAGCGCGAAACGCCGCGCGGAAGCGATTTGAAATCTCAGCCAACGGCAATTCGATCCCGTGCCGCCGTCCGACTTCTGCGTACACCTCCACGACCGGTGGATCGGGCACGATTAGCGTTCCGACCGCGTCGAAGAACACGGCTCGAATTTCCGGCGTGAGCATCATGGCATCGTCGTATTCTTGTTTGGACCGTTGACAATCCGGCCGAGAATTGCCGCCGCCTCTTGACCTATCCCTGGAATCGCGGACAATCGAAGCAACTCGCCGCCGAGGATTCCAACATGACCGACAACGACGAACTCGTGACCATCAAAACCTACACGATGGCCGTGTATGCGGAAACCGACAAGGTTCACCTGGAAGCGCACGGCATTCCCGCCTTCGTGGCCGACGACAACACGGTGATGGCAGATTATTTTCTAGGCAATGCCCTTGGGTACATAAAGTTGCAAGTGCCGCGCTCGCGCGCCGAGGAAGCTCTTCAGATCGTACAGTTGCACCAAAGCGAGTTGCATGCCTTTGAGAAAGGCCCGCGCGTGGATGAATCGAACCGTTGTCTTTCGTGCGGCCAGTGGATGGATGAGAACGAAGACCGTTGCCCGAAGTGCGGCTGGTCATTTACCGACGATGCCGAAGACGAACCCGCCTGACGGTCTCCAAGATGCGCACTCAATTCTTCGTTTTACCTTTGCTGCTCCAGATGGCGTGGTCGGCCAATAGTGCCGAACCTGGCCCCCGCGCCGGCGCCGATTGGTGGTCGCTTCAACCAATCAAGCGGCCGGCACTCCCGGCAATCGCCAATCGGCAATCGGCAATCGGCAGTCCCATCGATTTCTTTATCGCAGACAAACTCCACGCCGACCAGTTGAGCATGGCCCCGCCCGCGGACCGGGCCACCCTCATCCGCCGCCTCACGTTCGACCTCCACGGCCTACCCCCTTCGCCCGAAGAGTTGACTGCGTTTTTGAAGGACGAGTCGCCAAGTGCTTTTGAAAAGCTGATCGATCGCCTGCTCGCTTCGCCGCGCTACGGCGAGCGTTGGGGCCGGCATTGGTTGGACGTGGCCCGCTTCTCCGAAAGCCAGGGCTTCGAACGCGACAAGATCCGCGACCACGCCTGGCGTTATCGCGATTACGTCATCGAGAATTTCAATGAAGACAAGCCGTACAACCGGTTCGTGCGCGAGCAAGTCGCCGGCGATGTCTTGCCCGGTGCGACGCGCGAAAGCGTGGCGGCCACGGGCTTTCTCGTGGCCGGGCCGTGGGATGAGGCCGGCAGTGGGTCCGTCAGCGCCGTGTTGCGGGCCAAGATTCGCGAGGAAGAATTGGAAGACATGCTCAGCGCCGTCAGTCAAACGTTTCTTGGGCTGACAACAAATTGCGCCCGCTGCCACGATCACAAGTTCGACCCCATTCCGCAGCGCGATTATTACCGGCTCAAATCGGTCTTCGACGGCGTACGCCACGGTGATCGCCCGCTCGTACCCGAGTTGGAATTGCGCCGTCGGCGGGATTTGTTGGCGAAACTCGAAGCGTCCATTTCCGAACGGGGGCGGAAACTGGCCGCGTTGGAATGGAGCGCACGCGAGAAGGTGTCGGCGTCCAAATCCAATCCGTTGCCCGTTGCTCTCACCGTGCCAATTGCTCGCTGGACCTTCGAGAGCGATGCCCGCGATTCCATCGGCAGCCTGCACGCGACTTTGCGCGGCCCGGCGCGCATTGCCAACGGCCGATTGATTTTGAACGGGAAGGGCGCTTTCGCTGAAACGAGTCCGCTCGCCCACGATCTGCACGAAAAAACCTTGGAAGCCTGGGTCGCATTGTCGAACCGCAGCCAGCGCGGCGGCGGGGTGATCAGCGTGCAGATCAATGGCGGCGGGCAGTTCGATGCCATCGTCTTTGGCGAACGCGTGCCGGGCAAGTGGTTTCCCGGCAGCGAAGGGTTTCGCCGCAGCCGCGATCTCGAAGGCGACGATGAATCGGCCGGACCGAATGAGCTTGTCCACGCCGCGCTGGCTTACTCCGCCGACGGCGCGATTGTCATGTACCGCAATGGCAAACCGTACGGAAAACCTTACAAGCCCGACGTGGGCTTACAGACTTACGTAGCCGGCGCATCGCAGGTGTTGTTTGGTTTGCGGCACACGGGAGCGGGCAATGGCTTCCTGGCCGGCGAAATCGAGGAAGCGCGGCTTTACGATCGTGCTCTGAGCACCGAGGAGGTTGCGGCGTCGTTCAAATCGGGCGTGACGGCCATTTCACGCAAAGAGATTCTCAAAGCGCTCACGCCGTCGCAGCGAGCGGAGCACGAATCGCTCACGCGCGAGTTGGCCGCGCTCGGAGCGGAACGGGCCAAGGTGCCGAACGAAACTACGCTGGCCTACGCCGCCAACTCGAAGCAACCGGAACCGACCTATCTGCTTGTGCGCGGCGACGTGGAGAAAAAAGGCGAGTTGGTGTCGGCCGGCGGGATGACGGCGATTCGCTTTCCCACAGCTGACTTCGGTTTGACGCCCAACGCGCCCGAAGGCGAGCGCCGCGTGCGCTTCGCCAACTGGCTCGCCGATCCGGCCAATCCACTCACCGCCCGCGTCATCGTCAATCGCGTTTGGCATTACCATTTCGGCCGTGGGATTGTGGACACACCCAACGATTTCGGCTTCAACGGAGGGCGGCCATCGCACCCGGAATTGCTCGATTGGCTGGCGGACGAATTGCGAACCAACAGCTGGTCGTTGAAGCATTTGCACCGCTTGATCCTTACGAGCGCAGCGTATCGCCAATCGGCCCGATTCGATGCCGATGCGGCCGCGAAAGACGCGGACAATCGCCTCCTGTGGCGCTTTGCCCCGCGGCGGCTGGAAGCCGAGGCCGTGCGCGACGCGATGCTGATGGTGGGTGGGCGGCTGAACCCGACGATGGGCGGGCCGGGTTTCCGGCCGTTCGTGGTCAAGGTATTCAATTCGTCGTTCTACGATCTGTTTGACAAAGACGAGCCGGAATACAACCGCCGCACCGTTTATCGCGTCGGCGTGCAATCGGCGAAGGATCCATTGCTGGAATCGTTCGACTGCCCCGAACCGTCGGTCAAAGCCCCGCGTCGCAGCACCACCACCACCCCGCTACAAGCTCTCGGCTTGATGAACAACCCCTTCGTGCAACGGCAGGCGAACTATCTGGGCGAGCGAGCGAAACGCGAGGGCGGGAATGACCTCGCTAACCAGGTAACGCGAGCCTATCTGCTGGCATTGAGCCGCTCGCCAAGCGAGACAGAACGCGACCGCGCCATGAACCTGGCTCGCGAGCACGGCCTCGGAAGTGTATGCTGGGTATTGTTGAACGCGAGCGAGTTTTTGTATGTGAAGTGAGCCACGAAGAAATGAGGTATGGCATGGTCGATGGACGTGTTGTGGTTCCTGGAACCGTTCGGAACGGAGTGGTCGTTCCAAACGCAAAGTCTTGTTTGCCGGAAGGCGCATCAGTGCAAATCGTTCTTTCCCAACCCGAAACGTCTGCTGATCTTCAAGCGGAGTTTGAAGCGTGGGATGCTTTAGGTGATGAAGCCTGGGCCATGATCGATAAGTGGGAAAAGGAGGGTCGTCCGTGAAAGTCGGAGATATCTACTGGGTGGAATTTCCGGCCGCAAACGGTCACGAACAAACTGGACGGCGACCCGCGATCGTCTTGCAGGATGAATCTGTGACAGGATCATTGCCGGTAGTACTTGTTGTCCCGCTAACTGCGAATTTGAAGGCCGAACGATTCGTTGGAGCTCTTCGGATCCCGTCTTCGACGGAAAACGGGCTCACCCAGGATTCAATCGCAATGGTCTTTCAACTTCGGGCGATTGACCGACAAAGACTTCAAACACAAATCGGTAGAATTGGCGATCCGGCAATATCGTCGGTGTTTTCTGCGCTCGACAATCTGATGGGGCGAAAGTCCGGCTCTTGACTCGGGACACCTTTGATGCGCAGGCAAGATACATTTCCCCGCCGCTCGTTTCTCGGCCACTCGCTCGGCCTCGGCGGGGTCGCGCTTACCTGGCTCTTGCATCGCGACTGCGTAGCCGCTGAAACAACCCAGCCGCACTTCGCCCCGAAGGCCAAGCGGGTACTGTTGGTTTTCTGTCCGGGCGGAGTCAGCCATGTCGATACCTTCGATTACAAGCCGGAACTAGAGAAGCAGCACGGCAAACCGCTCGGCGTGAAGATCGACACCTTTTTCGGCCAGCCCGGCAATTTGATGAAGAGCCCGTTTGCTTTCAAGCGGCACGGGGAGAGCGGGCAATGGGTGAGCGATCTGTTTCCGCACCTGGCCCAGCGCGTCGATGATTTGACTTTCATCCATTCGATGCAGGCGAAAAGCTCGAACCATACGCCGGCCGGGTTCCAGATGCTCTCTGGCTTCACCATGAACGGCTTTCCGTGCATGGGTTCATGGGTGAGCTATGGGCTTGGCTCCGAGAACGAAAATCTCCCGGCGTTTGTGGTGCTTCCCGATCCCCGTGGCTTGCCGGCCGGCGGGGCCATCAACTGGACCAACGGCTTTTTGCCTGCGACTTATCAAGGCGTCGCTTTCCGCACCGTCGGCGATCCGGTGCCCGATTTATCAACACCGAAAGGCATTTCACCTGCTCAGCGTTCGGCGAGCCTGCAGATGCTCGAACAAGCCAACCGCGAATTCCTGGAATCCACGCCCGGCGACAGCACCATCGCCGCTCGCCTGCGTTCCTACGAACTTGCCGCCCGCATGCAATTGGCGATACCCGAAGTGATGGACCTGGCCCGCGAGTCCGAAGAGACGAAGCGACTCTACGGCATGGATCGCAAGGCGAGCGAGGCGTTCGGGCGGAATTGCTTGTTGGCCCGACGGTTGCTCGAACGCGGAGTGCGTTTCGTGCAGTTGTTCCACGGCGGGGCGTTCGGTTCGCCGCGAATCAATTGGGACGCTCACGAAGACATCGTCGAAAACCACCGCACGCAAGCCGTGGTCGCCGACAAACCGCTCGCGGGATTGTTGCACGACCTGAAGCGTCGCGGGATGCTCGACGACACGCTTGTGGTCTGGGCCACGGAGTTCGGCCGCACGCCGATCACGCAGGGAATTGGCGCTCCCGGCCGCGATCACCATCCGCAAGCCTTCACCGTCTGGCTCGCCGGCGCCGGCCTGAAACGCGGATACTCGCACGGCAAGACCGACGACTTCGGCTTCCTCGTCGCCGAAAACCCGACCAGCATCTACGACCTGCACGCCACGGTGTTGCACCTGCTGGGCATCGAACACACGAAGATGACCTACTATCACAACGGTATTCGGCGGCGCTTGACGGACGTGCATGGCGAAGTGGTGCAGCCAATTATGGTGTGATACATTCGCGCGCTGTTGCGGTTTATGCTTCTATTTGCTCTCCATGCCGAATCCGGGGCCGCGCCAGTCCTTGTCGTCTCGACAGCGGTGGACTTTCTCACCTTTGCGGTTGATGTAGTACCACGTTCCTTTCGACCAATAGGCCGGTCCGTCAAGAGTCCTCTCGAATTCGCCGCCCTCATGCACCCGGGCGAGGCCGCCCTTGAAGTTTTCTGCGTCGTTGAACTTCCCGCTGATGACGATTTTGCCCTGCTTGTCGATGAAGGACCAATGCTCACCCTTTTTCACCGCTGCCAGGCCTTCAGAAAAGTCTTTGGCAATGTCGAACTGCGGCTTGATGACGATGCGACCCGTTCGGTCCGAATAGCCATGTTCCTTGCCATTCCAGACCGATACCATGCCTTCGGAAAAATCGCCCGCGCCATGGAATTTCGGTTCAATCTCCCACTTCCCCGTCCTGTCGATGAATCCCGTAAAGGGTCCCTTGTAGCCTGTGCCAATCGCTGCCAGCCCTTCTGAGAAACGGGACTTGCTTACGACATCCCGTTTCGGATCATTCGACTTGTACTCCGGTGTAATGGCCGTCATTCCCGTCTTGTCGATGTAGAAGCTCGTTCCACCAGCCGAGACGAGCGCGAAGCCGTCCGAGAAGCCGTGGAAGTCCACCCAGCTAAACCGCATGGGGATCACCAGCCGTCCGGTCGTGTCGATGAATCCCCACTTGCCGCCCTCACGCACAAAGGGTCGAGGAAAGCCTGCCGACTTCGCGCCTTCGTTCACCGCGGCCAAGCCCTCGGAAAACCGGCCGGCATCGTCGTACTTTGGCTCAACGGGAACCTTGCCTTGCCGGTCAAAGTAACCGCATTTGTCCTTGACCGAGAATCTCGCCAATCCACCCGCAAACGAAGTCATCCAATCGAACGGTTTCAGATTGTCCGGCATCGTGAAGGCAATCTTCCCTTTATCGTCGATAAACGCGAGTTCCTTTTCCGTTTGCACGAGTGCCCGCCCGTCAACAAAATCATGGGCTTCTCGAAAGGTCGGCTCAATGACGACCTCGCCTCGACTGTTGACGTATCCCCACTTGCTCCCATCGTGGAAAGGAAAGAGGTGCACGGCGGCTGATGGCTTCTCGTCGGCATGGGTGCCTAGCGAGCCGATCAGCGAAACTAGCAAGGTGAGACATGCCGTCCATTGAGTTCGATTCATCTGCATCGCTGTGGCCCCAATGCCCAATGGACCGATCCCTCGCTTGCAAATCTTGGCAAGAATCTGCCGAATGAACTTATTCGACGTACACAAATTCATTCAAGCACATCACCGTCTGGCAAAAGTCAGCGAGCGCAAGTTGGCGGGGATCGGCCTTAGCGGCGCGCTGATAGACCGCCGTCTGCGAGTTAATGAACTCGACTGCATCTGTAACTTCGCTCGCGCTCGGCGTTCGGCTCAAGGCGATTTCATACGCTGCTTTCACTGCCGCCTCCGGCGTGGTCTTCGCATCGGGCGCGACGCGTTGGGCGAAGCCCTTGGCCCAAGCGCGTACGTGAGGATTGTTCATCATCATCAGCGCTTGCGGGGCGATGGTCGTGGCCGGTCTATCTCCGACGCCGACCAGTGCTTCCGGCGCGTCGAACACCACCATCATCGGCATGAGCTTGCTGCGCTTGACGGTGAAATAGATGCTCCGTCGCTTGCTGCCATCATCGAGCGTGCCGGGACCGAACATCTTCTCGTCCAGCATCCCGCCGACCGCAAGCAAACTATCGCGAATCACCTCGGATTCGAGTCGCTTGGCCGGACGCCGCCAGCAGAACTTGTTCTCGCGGTCGGCCCTCAAACGCGCCTCATCGGACTGCGAGCCTTGCATGTACGCGGCGCTGGTCATGATAAGCTTGTGCATTTCCTTCAGCTTCCAGCCGCGGGCAATCAGTTCGGTGGCGAGCCAGTCGAGCAGTTCGGGATGCGTGGGCGGTTCGCCGCGAGCACCGAAATCGCTGGGAGTGGCAACAATCCCGCGCCCAAGATGATGTTGCCAGAGCCGGTTGACGATGACACGAGCCGCCAATCGGCCTGCTCCCTGGTCCACGTCACACAGCCATTCGGCAAAGTTGGTGCGGCGATAAGAAGTACGGCTGCCGGTCGGCGCAGTCCGCTGCCATTTCTTTTCAGCCGTTGTGTCCGGCAGCAACACTTGTAGAAACCCGGCAGACGCCACGGCTTCTTTCTGGTCCGGGTCGCCGCGGCGCAGGAAGTGAGTTGTCGGCAGGAAGTCGTCGCCCTGTGTATGCAATCGTACGGCCGGCAACCCTTCGCTGGAAACCAACGCCTTCGCCAGATTCGGCTTCGGCTCCAGCTTCAGATGATCCTGTACCTCTTTGTTCAGCACCTGCCATTCCGAATCCTTGCTTCGATACCACTTCAGCAACAACTCAACTTGTTCCGGCTTGCGTTTCGCGCTCGCAGTTTCCAACGCGTGTCTCAAAACTTCGGATGTTGCCGCTCCCTTCAAGTCAACGTCGACCGCAGAAGCAATCGATAAGCGCGGCCGGCCCATGCCGTGGCCGACGTTGAGTGAAAATTGGAGCTTGACCGTCAACACCGTTCCGCCGACGTTGTGAATCGGTTTCTCGAACTCGAACGCAGCGGCATGGTACTTGCCGAACTGCGGATCGATGGCCCAACCGGTCGCGGCCGGGTCGGCGTCGATCGCGGCGGAAACGGGCAGTCCCTTCTGCTCGAATGTGGCACGGGGCTTGACCAGCTTGACCACGACTGCTTTCTTCGGATC
>JBGQCZ010000096.1:0-11148 GCA_041495645.1 Gemmataceae bacterium
CACCTTTTGCGCCAGTCTCGATACCGCCCTGCTTCTCGTTGACCATTGCTCCGAGCCAAACGTCGGCATAAATCTCGACGTGTTCCAGTTCTACAAAGGGCCAAGCAAGTTCGAGGATCTCGACTTGCTCACCAAAGAAAATCTGGCCTTCGTGCAATTGTGCGACGTGGCCGGGGTGCCGCGCGAACTGATGACGGACTCCGATCGCGTGTTGCCCGGCGACGGGGATTTTCGGCTGAAACCGATCATTTCGAAGTTGCGCGAGATCGGTTATGACGGTTGCGTTTCCGTCGAGTTGTTCAATCCCCAACTTTGGCAGGCGCCGTCCACTCAGGTGGTCGAACTGAGTTTGGCGTCCCTCACTCGCCTGCTGGAGGCGGAATGATCGCGATCGGCGAGCAAGTGCCGGACATCACGCTGCGTTGGGCCAATGACACACCGTGCGCACTATCGGGTTTTGCAGGACGAAAACTCTTGCTCGTGTTTGTCCGGCATCTCGGCTGCATTGCCTGCCATGCGCACCTCGACAAAATCGACAAGAATTACAAAATCATTCGCGACGCGGGGGCCGAAGTGCTCGCAGTTTCAATGCGCCCGCCGGAATTTCTGCGTCAATTCCTGAAGCAATCGAAATGGTCCGTGCCAATCGTGTGCGATCCCGACCGCACTGCCTACCGGTTATTTGGCCTGGAGCGAGCTTCGTGGACCACCTATTTCCGCCCGATTGTTGTTGTCGGATACCTTGCCCTAATGTTTCGCGGCTGGATGCCCGGTATGCCCGTTAAGGGTGAAGACATTCATCAACTTGGCGGCGACTTCATCGTTGATCGGGACCGCCGTTTGATCTACGCGCATCAGAGCCGTGATCCATCTCGCAGCGCGCCGATCGGCGAGTTGATGAACCTGCTAACGAAGTGAAGCCAGTCTACTTTCCCGTCGTCTTGACCGTCACCGATGTCGCTTTGTTCGTGGTAAACAGGAGGGCCCACTCCGATTTGCTTTCTGTCTTCGGACACGACATGATGGCCGATTCGACGTTGTTCTTCATGGCAATCTGTTTCTTGATCGCTTTCATGGCCGCGTCGAGGTCGCCGTTCTTTTCCACTACTTCCATGGCGGCGTCCGCATCTTCTTTGCTCACGAGAATGGCGTTGACGGGAGTCTTGCCTTCGGTGGAAAACTCAACTTGGATTTCCCTCCCGGCAGGCAAATACACAGCCGTGACCTTCCCTTTATTCAAATCGTACGATTTCGTGCTCCTGACTCCACGCCGACATCCGCTCGTCGCGAAAACACAAATCACGACCAAGAGTGCTGCGACGGACCGTTTCATGATCGCTCCCATGCGCCGGCGGTCAGCCGGCGAGCCAAGACTACATCAGTTCAACCGTCGAGGCCACCGAACAACGGAACGAATATCTTGATGAATATCTTGACCGCGTCCACAGGGACCCAAATGTCGAGAGCGCCGTGTCGCGGCTGCAGTACCACCGCCAAACCGATGTAACTCGGTTTTCCTTCAGGCGCCTTGACATCGCCTCCGCCGCCCGGGGCGCCGGGAAGATTCTTCATCATTTCGCCAATCGTCTTGGCGATGTAATGGCCGTAGCGGGCCGCGTCCATGAACATGAGTAGATTGGCTTCGGCCGGAAGCTCTTTGCGAGTGGCTTGATAACTGGCGTTGCCAGACAGCACTTCTTTGCCTTGAAAATACTCCTCGAGCATTTTCTTAGCCGCGGCCCAATCCTTCGCGGTGGCTTGCACGACCGTTTTCCCGTCCGAGCCAAACCACATATTCATGCCGTCGCCCAACGAGTGTTTGAGCGTGCCCTTGTACAACTCCCGCAATTCCTCGGGAAGTCTTTCGACTGTCTTTTCGATGTCCCAGGTGATTTTCACGGAATGGAACGAATGACCGTTCAACTTTTCCGCGTTCGCTTTGATTTCGGGCTTCGATTTGATGACTGCTCCGAGGGAAGCATTCTCGGGCAGTGACTGGTAAAACTTGAGTGTGGCCTCCGCAACTTTGACGGCGTCGTCGTATTGATTCACGTGCACTCCCGCTGCGGGAACGTCTGCAGATGCCGCCCAGCCATTTGCCTTCAGGTCGGTTAGCGCCTTAAGGGCGTCCGCAACGGATTTGTTGTCCGCGTTTGCGCCGCCACCGCCGACCGCCCCCGTCGTCATCAATGACGTGAGGTTCTTCATCCATTCCAGATCCGCCGCGCCGCTGACGTACGACATTTGTCCGATTGGCAGCTTCGCGAGCCCCTCCAACGGGCTTGGCTTGAACGTTCGTAACAGTTCATTGGTCTTCGATTTCTCGCCCACCTGTGTATGCAAGCGCACCATGAACCCCTCGGGGCGAAAATCCAGCGAAACCACAGCGCCTTCGCAGTCCTCGACCAAACGAAACAATCCTTCGTACAGCCTTTTGACTAACTGGAGTTGGTCCTTGTCGAGCAGGCCGCCCATTTGAGTCTGCTCGATGACTTGTTCGATGGCCGCCTTGAACGAATCGATTTGATCGCCGAATTGCTTGTAAACTGCCTTTATATCGACGTAGACGGAAACGTCGGCGTCGAGCAGCTTGTTCGACAACATTTTGTCGAGCCGGGTCGCGAGCGAGTCGGCCTTCTTGTCCAGAAACTCCTTCAGCGCCTTGTCGCTAAACGCGACGATGGCAAACCCTTCGCGATCCACGAAGTGGACTTCCGTTTCACCGATTTTGGTGGTTTCGTAGCCTTGATTTGCCTTCAGCGCTTTTTTCTCGTCGTCCTTCAGCAGCGCGTCGCGGAACTGAACGTAGTTCGTGACGCGAGCCACCACCGCCATGTGCGGAATTTCGCTGTCGGCGTCCGGCACCTCGGTGAACACGAGGAAAACAGGGCCGTTCTTATCCAAGGCTTTGAGTTCCCGGACCATGAGCAACTGGGCGAGCCCTTCTTCCACCTTGCCGGCGACCATGTCGGCGTGATCCGGCGCTGCCGCTTTCAGGCTTACCTTGATCCGTTCGAGCGTGCGCTCCCAGCCGCGAATTTGAATGACGATCGGCGACTTGGCCGGGACTTGGCTCAACGGCGATTGCTGGGCGAGGACGGGCGCGGTGAGCACTATTGCCAGCAATACCCACACGTTGGTTCGGAATCTCGACGACATGATTGGTTCCTCCAGCGCCCGATTGTGGATCCACTCGATGTTGTTCGACTTTCTGGGCCGAGCCTTTCGTCAGGCGACCGGCATGCTCTCAAAGTCCGGTCGTTCGAGCCGGAACGGCTGCCAGACGTGCGGGCGGGCCAGCGGCTCGATGTGCAGCACGACTTCGCCGCGCAAGAACAGCCGCACGGTCCCCGACGACTGGCTGACGCACACGGCGACGGCTTGAGTTTTTCGGCTAATGCCGGCCGCGGCAACATGGCGGCTGGCCAGTCCTTTCGAAAGACTGATGCCCTCAGCGGGCGCGTCTAGGTAAATGCATGCGGCCTCGGCGATGCCGTCGCGCGTGATCAGGATCGCGCCGTCGAGTTGGGCCAGGTCTTTGATTTGCTCGCGCACGCGGCGGTCGTGCAGATCGCGCTCTTCACGGCTGTAGCCGCGGAACGGGTTGAAATTAATCGGCCGCGACATCGATGACAGAATCTTGCGCGTGTCGCCGACGACGAAAATCGTTCCGACAGGCTTGCCTTCACGGCCTTCGCGGCCGATTTCGGTCGCCAGGTCCACGACCAATCTCAAGGTGTCGAGCGGAACGAGAGTGTCGAGTCGCCGCAGGTCGGCCGCCGACATTCGCTCTAAGTGTTCGTCGAGGTGCATCACGCTCAAGCTGTCGATCGGCTCGGGCTTGCCGTGATCGAACGTGATCCCGTTGTAGAGAACAATGACGTGCGAGCCGGGCCGGATTTGCTCGTTCACGATTGCCTTGAGCAACGCCAGGCTCATGCGCTCTTGAATCGGCACCGGTTCGGGATCGAGTTCCAGTACAACACAATCGCTCCGGCCTTCCAGTTGCTCGGTCGAAGCTTTGTCGTGCGCAGCGACCAGAACGCGAACGTCGCGCAAGTAATGCAGCACCTCATCCCAATCCATCGTGGATTCCGCGAGAATGAGTACGGCGTCGGTCTGCAATTCTCGAGATAATTGCCGGGCTGAGCCGAGCAGTGAAATGGTTTGTGCCGGAAGTGCCATGGTCCGATCGACTGCCCCCGCATGCGCATGAATGTTGTTGCGACGCCCCGCTGATGTAACTCTATCCGTTCGCGCGCACTTGGGCCAAGATCGATTCCCGCCATTTTCCTTTTTTTCTTGCGCCGACTCGACTTGCTCCGATGCCCCGGTTCAGCGCACAATGAGCCACAATAACAAATTTGAGTCGCCAAGGAGGTTGACATGAACCGCGATGCACTCGCCACGATCCTGCCGCACGGTGGACTGCCCGTTGGCAATGCGGGCAGCCACGATTCCATTCTCCGCACCATCGGTTGGACGCCGTTGGTCAAGCTCAAGCGCGCTGCCGCGGAATTGCAAGCTCAGATCATGGTCAAGGTCGAGTCGGCCAATCCGGGCGGCAGCGTGAAGGACCGAGTGGCGATGGCCATGATTGCCGAGGCCGAGCACCAAGGCTGGCTCCGGTCGGGCGGAACAATCATCGAGGCCACGGCCGGAAATACGGGAGTCGGGCTAGCAATGGTCGCTGCCGTCAAAGGCTATCGCTGCATCTTCGTGTTGCCGGACAAGATGAGCGCGGAGAAAGTTTCGCTGCTGAAGGCTTACGGGGCCGAGGTAGTCATCACGCCGACCAATGTGCCACCTGACGCGCCGGAAAGCTACAATGGCGTCGCCGATCGGCTCACCCGCGAGATAACCGGCGCTTGGCGGCCCAATCAATTCGCGAACATGGCCAACCCCGAAATTCATTACCGCAGCACCGGGCCGGAAATTTGGCGGCAGACCGAGGGACGCGTGACCGCGTTCGTGGCCGGGGCCGGAACGGGCGGCACGCTTTCGGGCGTGGGTCGCTTTTTGAAGGAACAGAACCCGGATATTCGCATCGTGGGCGCCGACCCGGAGGGCTCGATCCTTTCCGGAGGAACGCCGAAATCATGGAAGGTCGAGGGCATCGGCGAGGATTTCGTGCCGAAGACCTTCAACAGTCAACTAGTGGACGAGTGGCTCCGGGTAAGCGATGCCGAGTCGTTTCACGCGGCGCGGACTTTGGCGCGCACTGAAGGCATCTTGGTCGGCGGTTCGTCCGGTACGGCCGTGGCCGCGGCCCTGCGATTCGCGCAGCGGCTTGGACCGGAGCACCTGGTGGTTGCATTGTGCGCGGATACCGGCCGGAATTACTTGAGCAAGTTCTTCGACGACGGCTGGCTCGCGGAAAACCAGTTGTCGTTCGCACAGAAGGCGTTTCACACCATCACCGATTTGATCCGGGCCCGCGGCCCGCGTATGCTGGTTACAATTGCGCCGGACACATCCGCCGAGGAAGCCTTGCATTTGCTCGAATCAAAAGGCATCTCCCAACTGCCGGTGCTGGCCGACGGCAAGTCGGTGGGAAGCGTTCAGGAAGTGACGTTGGCCAGGGTGCTTCACGACAACCTCGACCTCAGCAAAGTAAGTGTGGGCGAGATCATGGCCCGTCCATTGCCGACGCTCGATTCCCGCGTGCACCTAGACGAGGCCTATCGCCTGCTCTTGGCCGGCAACACGGGCGTACTGACCGCCGAAGCCGGCAAAGTAACCGACATCGTAACTCGAATCGACTTGGTACAATATTGGGACCGGATTCGCAAGGGAAAGAAAACGAATTGAGGCTTATTCGACGATTTGAATCCGGAACTTGTCCGCCCAATCTTCCTGCCGCATGTTGACGTTGCCGCGTGTCGAAGGCTCGTTGGCCGTCAGCGCCATTCCCACCAGCATCGCTCTGCCGCCGACCTTGGCTGGGCCGGCAACCAGGATCCACTTCGACGGCTGCCCCGATGGTTCCGGCCGGCCAATATGCCGAAAGAATGTCGGCGCGAACCCGACCATACTGAGTTGCGGCGGCCAGACCTTGATTCGCGGCTTATCCAAGTCGGCCACCTCGCCGAGTCCGTGTACAATCGATTGCAATAACCCCTCGGCCATGTCCGAATTCAGTTCCACGATCTTTCCAGACGCCAACACCACCAGGCGCATGCGCACTGGTTGACCTTCAAATTTCAGGCGATGCGTGCCCGCCTTCGGCGCCGGCGGATACTGCGAAAGATCCTCGTCGAGCCCCGCATCCGGGTCGAATTTCTTCTTGCGGCCCGTCGTCAGCACTAGCACCAGGCCGCCAACGAGCACGATCACCGCTCCACCGATGACCGCGATCAGCAACAGTCCCATTTCCATGGAAGTCGACTCCAAACTCGAATTCATGACTGAGCGAGGGGCAACTCCCGTCTATAATGAGTGCTGAATTCCCCGTTGCAACCGTTCCTTTGAGGTTTTGACATGTTTTTTTTGGTGGCCTCTTGGGTCCTCGGCGCGCAGCCAGAAGACGGCTGGAAGGCACAGGAAGCCGCCCATTTGCGGAACATTCGAGCCGTGACTTCTGATTTTGTCCGAGCGGGCGAAGGCTACTTTTCACCGGACGGCACGCGGATCATTTTCCAGGCCGAGGAAAAGGACACGGGCAATCCCTTTTACCAGATTTTCGTGATGGATTTGGCCACGGGGAAGTACCGCCGCATCAGTCCCGGCATGGGTCGCACCACCTGTCCATTTTTTTCGCCCGACGGCAAGAAGGTGATCTACGCGAGCAGCCACCGCGACCCGGACGCCAAGAAGCACCAAGAAGCCGAGTACGTTCAGCGCGAAGAGGATCGCAAAGCCGGTCGCCGGCGGCGCTATCAATGGGACTTCGATCCCTACATGGACATTTACGAAGCCAACCCTGACGGAACCGGCCTCAAGCGCTTAACCGAAGCCGACGGCTATGACGCCGAAGGCAGCTTTTCGCCCGATGGCCGGAAGATCGTCTTTTGCTCCAAGCGCGACGGGCACTTGCAGCTTCACATCATGGACGCCGATGGCAAAAACGCCCGCAAACTCACCAACGCTCCGAATTGCTACAACGGCGGTCCGTTTTTCTCGCCGGACGGCAAACGCGTGATTTTCCGCAGCGATCGCAAAGAAAAGGACCGCCTGCAAATCTACGTAATCAACACGGACGGTACGGGCGAACGCGCTCTTACCGACAACGATAAATGGGTTTATTGGGCTCCCTATTGGTACAAGGATGGCAAACACATCATCTACACCGCCGCCGATCATAGCGACCCGTCTGTCCGGCCCAACTACGATGTTTATTGGATGAACATTGACACGGGCAAAACCGTGAGACTGACTTATTCGCCCGGCCAAGACGTGCTGCCGGTGTTCAGCCCGGACTACAAGAAGATCATGTGGACGAGTGTCCGCAACGGGAATCCTTCGTCGCAACTCTACATCGCTGATTTCACCGAGCCGAAGGAATAGGCCAAACTCAACGATGGCCCACGGCCAGGATGCAGTCGGTCTGGCCGGCCACTTGGCAATGCCAGGCGAGAGCGATCGCGGGCAGGCGGAACTTCAACAGCCGTTGCCACAGATGCGGGGGTGTGTGCCGTTGGCTCGCGCGACTAGCCGACGTTTGCAGCCAATCGGCGTGTCGCACAAACTGAATCGGTTCGGTGGCAAAGCCGCAACGCTGAAGCATTTGCAGGAGCGTGGGCGGAGTAAAGTGCGTGAGGTGGCGCGGTAATTCCAATCCGAACCAATCCTTGCCGAACCAGCGAAACGGAAGACTATCGATACTCGGAACCGAGATGACAATCTTGCCCCCCGGCGCTAGCAGGTTACGGGCCTCGCGAAGGACGGGCACCGGCTCGTGAACGTGTTCGAGAGCGTGCCACATCGTAATCACGTCGAATGATTCCGGCGCCAGGTCCAAATGCGGCAGCGAGCCGGCGAATGCGGGCAGCCCCAGGTCTTCTCGAATATGCTCCACCATGCGAATCGACGCATCGACGCCAACCACTTTCCATCCGAGCCGGCTCATGGTCTGCAAATAAGTGCCGCGGCCGCAGCCAAAATCGAGCAATCGTCCATGCCCGTGCCAGGGAATGGGCCGCTTCTCGACGCGCGGCTTGCCCTTGAGAAACCGCAGCGGGTTCCAGTGTTTCCGGCCGGGCGCGCGATGGTGCCTTTGGTGCGGAGTGTAGCCGCTGCCGTAGAACTGGCCGATGCTGGCCAGATCGGGCCGTGGGTTGGTGAAGCAGGTTCCGCATGAATCGCATTGGACGACGACAAACCAAAGTCCTTCGGCTCCGCCGTTGACATCCTGCGCCTCAATCACCGGCGTTGAGTTTCGGCCTACACACAGTGGGCACGGCACATCTTCCCAAACGACGAATGGTTTGAATGGCTCTTCCGGTGCGGCTTTGGCGGGCGTGATCAGCATGGTTCGACCAGGTGGCGTGATCGTGCTTTTGGTACGGCGGGAAATCAGTACCAAAACCCGGCCAAGCGGTCAATTCCAAGGGCTGAAGTTTCGGGTTGATCAATGCGATTCGTGGGATAGAATTGACACAGATTTCGAGAATGCGTGAGTTTCGGGAGTCCGCGATGGACGCGCGAGCCAATCTCAATCAGGGCCAGGCCGAATTCTTCAGCCTTTATGCCGAAGGCCACGAGGAAGCCTTGAAATTCAAATGGATTGAAAGCCAGAAGGCGAATCGGGATTTGGGTGAGTTTGCATTAGCCCAATGGAGCCTCGCGCATTGGCGGATGTTTTTGCGGTCGCGCTGGATCGAACATCTCGAAGGCAAACGCTTCTGTTCCGAATTGAACGCCGATCAATTCGGCCTGCTGCAGCGACCCTTCACCGATCACCGACACATTCTCGAACGCATCATCGATCGCCTTAGGACCGGCCAGGAAAACCTCGAAATCATCCGTTGGGCGGTCGAATCGGGAATCCCGTGTGAGCCGGTTCACGAAATCCTGTGTGTCCTGAAAGTCAACGACGCTCGCCTGCCATCTCCCTTCGAACATCTCGCCTGCTGACTCAACGAACCGCTCCACCATTAACGCGAACAACCTGACCCGTGATAAACCCCGCATCGCGCGACGCCAGCCATTTCGCGACCGCGGCGACATCCACGGGAGTTCCCCATCTCTTTAAGGGCGTCTCTTGAACAATCCGATCCTGCCAAGATTGCGAGGCATTCTCTCCCCAAGCGGTCTTGATCCAACCGGGCGCGATGCAATTCACCCGAACTTCGGGGGCAAGACTCAAAGCCAGGCTTCGTGTAAAGCCGATCACGGCGTTTTTCACGGTCGCGAAGAGTTGCCCGCTGTCGCCTTCCATGCCGGTCTCGGCCTGGTCCCAACCCATCGTCAAAATCAGCCCCCTGCCCTGCTGTTTCATGCGCTCGCCCAGCGCCCGCGATAGTTGAATCGTGGACTTGACGTCCACAATCCACAGCTCGGCCAGCTTTTCGTCAAACGACCACCGCGCCCCCTGCCCCGTCAAAGTGTCGGCGCCGGCGTTGCAAACCAGCACGTCCAGCCCCTGCCAGAGCGACCAGGCGTCGTCGGCCAAGCGCGAAACTTGCGCCGGGTCGCGCAACTCGGCAAGCATTGACGCCGTTGCCACGTCGTGTTGCCGAAGTTCATCCGCAAGCCGAGTCGCCTTGTCGAAATTCCGATGGCCGTGAACGATGACCCAGGCGCCCGCGGCCGCAAACGACTCGGCGATGGCCTTGCCGATTCCACTCGTCGAGCCCGTGACCAGGCCCCGCAAGCCCGCGAGCGGACGATCGGGCGGCGGCGTGGGCTGCAGGTTTTCGGCGAGCCTTCGCACCGAAACATTGAGAATTGGATGCCGAATCTCCGGCGCCAGCTCGGCGAGCGGATCGAGCACGAACGAGCGCAGATGCATGCGCGGATGTGGAATGATCGGATCGGGACTTGAACGAACGAGTTCGCCGTAGAGCAACAGATCGAGGTCGAGCGTACGCGGGGCATTCGGTTCACCACGAACGCGCCCAAGCCGAGCTTCGATCGCCAAGAGTTCCTTTAGTAGCGCCTCCGGCGACAAGCTTGTGTGAATCTGGACCGCCGAGTTGAGGTACTTCCCCTGCTCCGCCGGACCGCCAACGGGTTCCGTTTCGCGATGGCTCGAAACCCGCACCACCTCGATTCCGTGAATCGTGCGCAACGCCTGAATCGCCCCCGCGAGATTGGCCTGCCGGTCGCCGAGATTGCTGCCCAGGGCAATGAACACCGTGACCGACATGCGGGTCAAATCTCCTTCATGAAATCGAGAAATCGCTTCGCGCAACGATCGAGATTCTCTTCGCTCCCTCCGCCCTTCAACGGCGAACACATCTCGTAGGCGACACGCCCTGAGTAACCCGCATCGCGCAGCGCCCGCAAGAACCCGCGATAATCGATGAAGCCTTCGCCCATCGGCACGGCTCGCACGGCATCCAGTGCCGGCGCATAGTTCACGAGTTGCGGAACGTATGTGAAACGCGGCCGGCGCACGTAATCAGCTACCGTCGTGTGCACCATCCACGGCGCCATTTTCTTCGCGGCCTCGACAATATCGCAACCCTGCAATGCGGGCGCCCAGGCATCGAACATCGCCCGGCAATTCGGGTGGTCGATTTCCTCCAGCAAATCGATCAGGCTTTGCCAATGCACGGCTGTGTCGTGGTGGTTCTGTACGCCGATGGTCACTCCGAAATCGGCGGCGATCTTCGCGCATTCGCCTAGGCTCTCGATGCACCAGTTCCACGCCTGATCGTACGGCACGTTCGGATAGGTGTAGCCCGTGAACACGCGAACGAGTTTGCAATCGAGACTATGCGCCAGCAAGCACAACTCGCGAGCGTACAAGATCTGCATTTCGCGTGAGGGAATTTCGGGCCGATCGGCGCCGATGCAGAAATCGGTGTAACCGGCCAAACAGGCCACGCTCAGTCCAAGTTCGTGAAGTTGCTGCCGCAATCGCCGCCGGTTATCGGCGTTCTGATCCAGAACGGACAAGTGCGGGCGCTTGGCCATCAGCATGACGGCGTCGAAACCGAGCGTCTTGGCGCGCTGGACGAAATCCGGCAACGCCAGCCGCGC
>JBGQCZ010000097.1:0-11143 GCA_041495645.1 Gemmataceae bacterium
CGTTGCGTGCGGAGGACAAGAAGACACCGGCTCAGCCGACGTCGGAATCCCCGAAGGACGTCGTTAAACCCAAGCCCCTGACTGACCAAGTCAAGAAGGGCTTGGAATACCTGGTCAAGCAACAGAATCCGAATGGCGGTTGGGGGCAGGGCGGCGGCTGGCGGAGCGGGCAAAACGGCGGGCGCATCGAAGGTGCTGAGGTCAAGGATCCGCCGGATGTCGGCAATACCTGCATCGCCACGTTGGCTCTCATTCGCTCCGGCAACACCGCGAAAGACGGCCCCTATGCCAAAAACGTGGCAAAGGCGGTCGAATTCATTTGCAGCCATGTCGATAAATCGGATGAAAAGTCGCTCTACGTAACCGACATCAAGGGCACGCAACTGCACAGCAAAATCGGCCCGTACGTCGACACCTTCCTTACTTCGATGGTACTCTCGGAACTCAAGGGCAAGATGGATACCGAGAAGAGCGAGAAGATGCTCATGGCATCATTGACCAAGACCATCAGCAAGATTGAAAAGAACCAGCAAGCCGACGGCACGTTTGCCGGCAACCACGGCTGGGCCTCGGTTCTGTCGCAAGGTCTGGCGGCCAAGGGTGTTTCGCGGGCGGCTCAGAACGGCGTCAAAGTCAACGATGAAGTGCTGAAGAATTTCCAGGGCCAGGTAGCCGCGAACTTCGACGGCAAGACCGGCGCGTTCAAGCCGGCGATGGCGGGCGGCGCTGGCGGATTTGTGGGTGGCGGCGTGGACAGACTGGGAAGGGCGCCAACCGGTGGTGCGGGCGCAGCCGGCCCGAGCGATGCCGGCGTTCCGCTGTATGCCGCGGGCCAGGGCCTGACGAATATTGCCGACGTGTCGGCCGCACTGAAAGAGGCCGGCATCAAGGCGAAGAAGACGCTCGACGACAAAGACGCCAAGAAGGAAGACAAGGACAAAGCCCAGCTAACTCTGAAGAAGATCGAGGAAAACGAAAAGCTGCGCGAGGAAGCGACCAAGTCCGTTGTCAAGCAAATGCAGAGCGAAGGCTTCAACCGCGGCTTTGGTTCGAACGGCGGTGAAGAGTTCCTCAGTTTCATGAACATCGGCGAAGCTCTGCTCATGAAGGGCGGCGAGGACTTCAAGAAGTGGGACAAGTCGATGACCGATATGATCGTCCGCGTGCAGGACGGCGAAGGAAGCTGGTCCGGCCATCACTGCATCACCGGTAAGACGTTTTGCACTGCGTCCGCGCTGCTGGTATTGATGACGGACCGGGCACCGGTTACCACGGCGGCCGATCAGAAGAAGTAGCCAATTTTCGGAGGTGTTTCAGGTCGGGGAGGGCGAGGCTCCAGCCGAGCCTGTGCGCAAGGCTCGGCCGGAGCCCCCCCCTCCCCGAACTGAAACACCTCCCAATTTTCTCAACGTTGTGTTTCGTCCAGCGTGCGCGAAACGTAAACTACGATAATGCTCCAGTCCCGCCGTCAATTCCTGCTCGAATCCCTGGCTGCTGCGTCGTTGATCGGCTGCCGAAAACCATCGTCGTCGATTCATGTCGTCCTCGTGGACGATACTCTGTCGATGGCTGACTTTGAGAGAACGGTCGAATCGCCAGTTTTGTCCAAAGCGGCTGACTACCTCGTTTCAAAGCAACAACGCGATGGCACCTGGCGTTCCGATCTGCACGGCATGTTCAAATTCGGCGATGCGCTCACGCCACTTTGCCTTCAAGCGTTGCTGGTCTCAGCCCCGCAACGCCGCGAACCGATCGCCAAAGCCGCCGCATGGCTCGCCGCATTTGCCAAGCCTGACGGGAAAATCGAAGAACCCGAATTTGGCTTCGAATTCGCGGCTTACATCGCGGCGCTTGCCGTGATTACGCTCAGCCATCCGAAATGCCCAAAGCACGACTCGGCCCGCCAGGCGTGGCTGAAGTATCTGCGGCAACGGCAACTGACGGAAGAACTCGGTTGGACGACCGATGATCCGCAATACGGCGGCTGGGGTTATTGCCGCGTCGTGCCCCGGAAACATCAGCCCGGCGACTTGCTTACCCCGCCCCTGTTGGAATCCAATCTGTCCGCCACTACCTACGCGCTTGCGGCGCTCAAGGCGACTGGCGTTCCCGATTCGGACCCGGCATACAAGAAAGCGCTCGTGTTCGTGAAGCGTAACCAGAATTGGACCGATGACGCAAAGAAACGCGATCTGCGTTTCGATGACGGCGGGTTCTTTTTCATCTATGACGACGCCGTTCGCAACAAGGCTGGTATCGCCGGCCAGGACAGCGACGGCCGTGATCGCTATCACTCGTACGGCAGCATGACGGTCGATGGGTTGCGTTGCCTGGACATGTGCGGACAAACTGCATCACCGCGTCGGAAGGCCGCCGCCGAATGGCTGCGGCAACGTTTCCAGCCGAAATTGCATCCGGGCCGCTACGCCGAACGGCGCGAAAACGATCGGGAGGCCACGTATTTCTACTACGCGGCGTCGTTGGCCCAGTCGGAACATGAATCGTGGAACATTAACGGAAACGAGGAAGGGCCGACTCGGCGTGCCGCATTGGCCGAAGCCATTCGCGGCATGCAACAGCCTGACGGTTCTTGGGTGAATCGCGTGGGTCTGGTCCGCGAGGACGAACCGCTCGTGGCGACATCATTCGCGATGATCGCGCTGGCGAACCTGAGTTAAGCCAACGCCGTGGCCAGGACTGCTTTCATCTTCTCCAATCCCGTCTTGGCCACCAATAAAGCATCCTGCTTCCAGTAATCGCGATTGAACAACTCCAGCGATAAGATCCCCTGATAACCAATTTTCACCAAATCGCGAATGATCTCTTTGAGCGGGGCGACCCCGTCGCCGGGGTAAACGCGGTGAGCGTCGGAAATCTGCTGCCGCGGCGGCACGCTCGGATAATCGTTCATGTGAAAATTGAACATGCTCGAATTGCCGAGCAGTTTCAGTCCGTTGAAATCGCTGCTGCCTTTGTGCAGATGGTACACATCCGGCAGAATGCAGGCCTTCGGATGGCCCGACTCCACCGCCACCATCATCGCTTCGCTCAACTTGCTCAAGGTCTTTGAGTGGCCCCACAATTCGGCTTGCGGCACCACAGCCATCTTGTCGCCGACTTCCAGCAAGGCTCGGTAGCGTTCGGCGATGCGCGCGAGCGGAATGTCGCTTCGGTCCGTCGCGCCGAACGGCGGGGCGGCCAGGCGCTTGCCGCCGATTTGCTGGACGATATCCATGCTGCGCTTCGCTTCTTCCAGTCCCTTATTCCGCTGTGTTTCATCATCGACAATCCAGGTCGCGAAGCCGATAGCGCTTTCGACCCGCAATCCGGCATCGGCGATGCGCTTGCCAAGGTCTTTCAAGTTTCCGCCGGATTGCACGAATTTGTCGAGCTCGTTGATCCACGGCTCGATGGCCTGATACCCGGCCTTGGCCGCGATTTCCACTTCCTGGACCACGGTCAGGTTCTGGCCGCGGATGGTGCTGGTATTAAGGCAGAACATGAATGGCTCGCGTTTTGAAGGTTCGCCGCCGTGAGCGCCGGCCAATCCAAATGCCGCCGCACCGGCCGTGGCCGCGATCAGGTCCCGACGCGTGAATTTGGAAGACATGCTTGGCCCCTCCCCAATAATCTGCACCGGGGATGTTATAGGCGCGGCGAAGAACAACATCAGTGAAACCGAACCGCCGTCCGGCAATTTTCGGTAGTGTCTCAGTTTGGTTGGTAGTAACCGCCTTTAGGCGGTGTTTTCCGAACCCGCTAAAGCGGGTCACTACAAACTGATACACCACCCAATTTTCCGTGCCGTGGCGGGAGGGCATCGGCTCTGTTATGGTGGAGTCTTCCGAAGCATCCGAGGCAACCATGGCCAACGCGCCGCTAGCACAGATTGTCGGCCATTTGCGGCGGACCACGTCGGCTCAATCGCTGGACGATCTTTCCGACGCCCAGTTGCTGGCGAACTATCGCCAGAAGCAGGACGAAGCGGCGTTTGCCGAAATCGTGCGCAGGCACGGGCGATTGATCACAGCGGCCTGTCACCAACTGCTCGACGATCAGGCTGACGTGGACGACGTGTTCCAGGCCACGTTTCTGGTGTTTTTGCGCGAAGCGAAGCGCATCCGGGCAGGTTCCGCTCTCGGCGGTTGGCTGTATCGTGTGGCGTATCGGTTGGCGCTCAAGTTGCGGCAAAAGCAGTCGCGCCGCCGCGAACTAACCGAAATGCGATCGCCGGAACCCGACCTGTCGTGGCGCGAGGCCTGCATCGTTCTCCACGAAGAGCTTGACCGGCTGCCACCGAAGTTCCGTCTGCCCCTGGTGTCATGCTACCTCGACGGCCGTAGCCGCGACGAAGCGGCCAAGCAACTGGGTTGGACCGAGGGCATGGTGAAGGGCCGGTTGGAGCGAGGCCGGGAGGCATTGCGGCGTCGGCTCACCCGCCGTGGAGTGTCGCTATCGGCCGGGTTGATGGCGGCACTCGCCTCCTCTCGCGCTGAAGCCGTGACCCCACAACTGGTGGACTCCGTGGTTCGATTGCTCACCCAACCGGGCGATGCGCCAGCTTTGGCGGCCGCGCTCGCCGCAGGAGTTCCCACCATCATGAACCCAATGCGAAAATGGCTCGTTGTCACTGCGATCCTTGCTATTGGCCTGCTGGGAGCCGGAGCCTGGCTGGCAGCGCAACCCGGACCGGCGGAACCTCCCAAGAAACCCGAAGCGGAAAAACCCGCCGAACAACTGCAAACGCCGGCCCAAGTCGTCGCCGGCAAGATCGTGGATGAAAATGGCAAACCCATCGCCGGCGCTCGCCTGTATCGGCCCATCATTCCGAAGGAACTGCCGCGTTCATTTGATGAATTGCGCATTCCTCAGTTTGCGACTTCGGACAAAGACGGGACTTTTCGCGGCGAATTGCCCAAGGACGAGGGTGACCTGGGTCGCCCGATCGCGATCCCGATTCTGGTCGCCGCCGACGGTCACGGGTTCAATTGGATCGACACTCCCAAGCTCGAAGATCCCAAGCAGACGGTTCAATTGCCGAAGGAACATCGCATCTCGGGCCGCGTGATCGACACGCAAGGAAAGCCGCTCGCGGGTCTGAAGGTGGAAGTGGCGTCGGCGTTCGCTCCGGAGAAAGGCAATCTCGACGAGTTCTTGCAGACCTGGAAGCGCGAATGGGAGACGGCGCTGCGGCAAAGCCGGAGTAGTTTCGTGCCGCTTGCGAAAGTGCTGGGTACGAGTTCCACCGACAAAGACGGACGCTTCGAGTTGCGCGGAATTGGGGTCGAGCAGGTCGCGAAAGTTCAGATTTCTGGCCGAGGCGTCGCCCAAAAATCGCTCTACGTGGTGAATCGACCGGGATTCGATCCCAAGCCGATCAACAGCAGTTTTGCGAGCCGCCGGCTGCCGCCAATTGAAAACCAGTTACTTTACGCGCCGAGCTTCGAATTCGTCGCCACGCCGACAAAGACCGTTGAAGGCGTCGTGACCGATGCGCGGAGCGGAAAGCCGATTGTCGGCGCGTCCATCTCCGCCATGGCCGGCTACGGCAGTTCCGTTCAAGCGACGACCGACAACGACGGCCGCTACAAGCTCACCGGTGTCTCCAAGCAAAAGATCTATTACATTCACGCCATGCCGCCCAAGAGCCCGGACACTTACTTATCGCGTTCGCTGCAACTTCCAGACAACGAAGGATTTCAGCCGATCAAAGCCGATTTCGAACTCAATCACGGCGTGATCCTGGCGGGCCGCTTGATCGATAAATCGACCGGCAAAGGAGTGGTGGGCTCGGTGCGATTTGCTCCGCTTCCCGACAATGCCTATTTCCGCAAGAAGACGGGCTACGATTCCTATCCCATTGATCGAACCGGCGCCGAAACCGATTCGCAGGGGCGGTTCAAAGTCGCCGTCATTCCCGGTTCGGGCGTGTTGATGGCTCAAGCCTACGGCAGCGGCGAATCGCTCGACAGTATGTGGATCAAGCCTTGGCTTCCCGCTCGCTTTGATGAAGCGGATGCAAAGAAGGTGACGTTAGTCGATCGCGGTGAACTTTGGACTTTCGACACGGCGGGTGGCACGAACGAGTTTCTGCAGATTGAGAATGCGGTCAAGTGCGTCGATTCAAAAGAAGATTCGGGGACGGTCAACGTCGATCTGTATGTGCATCGCGGCAAGACGAGAATGGTGAAGATGCTCGATGTCGACGGTAAGCCGCTCGAAGGCGTGATGGTCTCCGGCATGACTGCGGCGTGGCCCATAACCCATGCGCTGACCAAACACGAATGCACCATCTACGCGCTCGAACCGAACGCACCGCGCACCGTGGTGTTTCATCATGCTCAACGGAATCTCGCGACCGTCTTGAAGGTCACTTGTGAAAGCGACGAGACATTGACGGCAAAACTGGGCCCGACCGGCGCCGTCAAGGGCCGAATGTTGGATCTCGATGGCCAGCCATTGGCCGGTGTCGAAATGTCGGAAAGCTACGCGGACGAGGTTGGACGCGAACTGATCCGCCACATGCGCCCGCCCAAGCCGGCGGTTAAGACGGACGCCGACGGCCGATTCCAAATCGATGGCGTTGTCCCCGGCTTGGACTTTTCACTCGGCGTCCGCAAGGATCGCAAGTTCTTCGTCGGCGAGCCGCGCATCGGGCTCAAGAAAGTCGAGCCGGGCCAGGCGCTGGACCTGGGCGACCGCAAGATGAAGCCGCAGGAATAGGCGGGTCAAACAGGCAAGGTGCTTCCGGCCGGGTGGTGACTCGGTTTGGTTCGTAGTGACCGCCTTTGGGTTTAGTTCGTAGTGACCGCCTTTAGGCGGTATTTTCCAAACCCGCTAAAGCGGGTCACTACAAACTGATACACCACCTCCGGCCGACTCGGTAGTGGTCAGTTTGCCCAGAAGCAGCCCGGCTGCTAAGCCAAACCCATCAATTTGACACGGCCTTCAAAGCAGCCGGGCTGCTGTTCCGGCAGACTGACCCACTACTACCCTAGTCCGGCGAACCTTGATTGTGTTCATCTGAACACTATAATAAATGTTGGTGCGCGGAGACGTTCGACAATGGCTAGAGTGACACCAAATGGCACTTTTTGGCACTCCAGGAAAGAAATGCGCATGAAACCGAGAATGTCCGAAAATGTCCAGGGTAGTAAATTTTCTCCTTGGACGAGGTCAGAACCCGACCCCGCATTTCTCTCCTACAATGTCAGAAGCCTTTCCCGTGGCTCTGCCTCCGGTGACACTTGGTCGATTCCTCTCGCCCCAACCGCTCGATCGCCCGCCGCCGGGTGGTCGTACTTGGTTCAACCGGGTCCATCGGCGTCAGTTGCCTTGAGGTCGCGGCGGCACTTTCCGAACGCATCGAAGTCCTTGGCTTATGTGCCCATTCCTCCTGGAAAAAGCTGTTCGAGCAAGCGAGAGAATTTCGGCCGCGTTGGGTCGTATTGTGCGACGCCAAGGCTTTGGCCCAGGCCGACCGGAGCCAGCTTCCGCCGGAAACGCGCTTGCTTTCGGGCGAGGAAGGAATCGCTCGTATTGTCTCTGACCCGGATGTCGACACGGTCGTTTCCGCGGTCGTGGGTGCGGCCGGTTTGACTGGAACCGTGCGGGCTCTTGAGGCCGGGAAGACGGTTGCTCTGGCCAACAAGGAAACGCTCGTGTTGGGCGGCCCGCACATCATGCGTATCGCGGCCGAGCGAGGTTCGACGCTGCTGCCGGTTGATAGCGAGCATTCGGCCGTCTTTCAGGCCCTGCGTTGCGGTTCCCCAAGCGAAGTAGAGCGTCTGGTTTTGACCGCCAGCGGTGGACCGTTTCGCGGCAAGAAACGCCACGAACTCGAGCATGTCACCCCAGCTGATGCGCTCAAACACCCAACCTGGAACATGGGCGCCAAAATCACCGTCGATTCCGCCACGTTGATGAACAAGGCTTTGGAAGTGATCGAGGCTCGCTGGCTTTTCGGCATCCCGCCCGACCGTATGCGCGTCATCGTACACCCGCAATCGGTCATTCACTCGTTCGTTGAGTTCCGCGACGGCTCGGTGATGGCGCAGCTTTCGCCCCCGGACATGCGGCTGCCGATTCAATATGCCTTGACTTGGCCGGAGCGTTTGCCAGGCGGGCCTGCCCGCCGGCTGAATTGGGACGAATTGACTGCATGGCAATTCGAACAACCCGACACGGCGACGTTTTCCGCTGTAGAATTAGGGTTTGAGGCCGCGCGCCGCGGCGGAACCTGCGGCGCGGTGCTGAATGCCGCCAACGAGGCCGCCGTCCAGCGGTTTCTCGGCGGCAGCTTGAAGTTTCTCGATATTCCCCTGGTTTGCCGTGAAGCGCTGAACCGGCATCACTTCAGTGAGAATCCGTCGCTGGAAGAATTGCTGGCCGCCGACCGGTGGGCCAGACAGGAGGTAGTTGGAATTGGATGCAAATAATGCCGCACCGTTGCCTTCATTGGCGAGTCCGCACCCACGTTCACGGGGATATGGTTCCCAGTTCGTGACAATGATCGCATGTGCCGTCGTGGTGGTTGTTTTCGGCATCTTGCTTGGCCGGACGAAAGACCCAGTGTTTGAGATTGTGACCTGGTCCAAGGTGATTCTGGGGCTTGGGCTCGTCATCTTCATCCACGAGCTCGGCCATTTCCTTGCGGCCAAATGGTGCGATGTCCACGTGCAGACCTTCAGCATCGGCTTTGGCCCGCCCCTTTTCGGGATCTGCGCGTACAAATGGGGCGAGACGAATTACAAGCTCGCGTGGCTGCCGTTGGGCGGCTACGTCAAGATGGTTGGCGAAGGCGACGAATCGGAGGAAGGAGAAGACGATCCGCGCTCCTTCAAGAACAAACGAGTCTGGCAGCGCATGATCATCATTTCCGCGGGCGTGATCATGAATGTCATCCTCGGATCGGCATTTTTCATCGGCGTCTATATAACGCATGGGATCAAACATGTTCCCGGAGTGATCAGCAGCGTGGATCCCGGCGGGCCGGCTTGGGTCAAAGGCCTCCGATCCGGCGCCGAAATTCAACAAATTGGCTGGCGGAAAAATCCCGATTATCTGAAGATCATCTCGACGATCATGAACAGCCGGGAGGGGCGTCAACTACCATTCGTGTTCCGCACCTTTCCCGATGGCTTGGTTCACGAGACGGAAATCGAACCGATCAAGACAGCGGACAGCGGTAAGCCGGTTATCGGGATCAGAGTCAACCCCCCTAGCAAGCCCGAACTCCTCCAACCGCATCGCGACTTCAAGGGGCCATATCACGAGGAAACCCCGGCGGCAAAATTGGGCGAGGCGATTCAATTCGGCGACCGGATTGTGGCAAGTTCAGACCCGGATGACCCGAGCAAAATGAAACCGCTGCCGCCCGATCCGCGCAATCCGGGTGAGAATCGCCTCGACTACTTCGCCCTGAAGCGGAGGTTCCAACAATTGGGCGGCCAGCCCGTTCGGCTGGAATTACTGCGCGGCCCAAACAACGAGCAGGTGCAGGTCACGCTCGAACCGACGTTTCACAACACGCTCGGATTGCGGTTGCGGGTGGACGAAGTTTCCGCCGTGCGCGAGGGGTCTCCGGCGGCTAGGGCCGGCGTGCGCGTTAATTCCGACAAAGGCCCCGGCGATGTCATTGTCGCCGTCGAGGTGACGGATGCTGCCGGCAAGAAGCGGAAATTCACCAGCCACAAAGACCTAGGCGCCGGTGAGATGCCCCTGGATCCTGCCAGACTCCCATACGACCTGATGCAATGGGCCGCGTCCAAGCCGGGCAGCAAACAAGTCCAATTGACGGTGCTTCGCCCCGTGGATCACGAAGCCCGCAAAGAGACGGTTTTGAAAATCGATTGGGACGACGACTGGACCTGGGAAGAGAGTGATCCGTTTACACCCGGATCGTCGATGGCCATTAATGGGCTAGGGCTGGCTTTCAAGATTCAAACGACGATCGACTCTGTCGAGCCGGGCACACCCGCCGCGGCCGCGAACCTCCGCGATGGCGATGTGATAACCGAGTTCCAGGTTCGCTACGGGACCGGCGAAGGCGAAAGCACGAAAGACGGCAAAACAGTCCGAGCCGACCAAGGCGCGTTCATTACCTACATCATGCAGGGCAAGTCCATAGAGGAGATCACCTTGACGATCGGAAACGATCGAAAAGCAGTGCTCAAGCCCCAGCTCGACAAATCCTGGCCGATGACCGACCGCGGATTGGTTTTCGAACCGGATGTCGAGTTCCAGAAGGCGGACGGGCTCGGCAATGCCCTGGTGATGGGTCTGAAGAAAACGCTCGATACGATCGAAATGATCTATCAAAGCCTGCGTTCGCTGGCTACCTTTCGCGTGTCGATCACGCAGGTGTACGGTCCGGTAGGAATCGCCAAGACTTCGTATGAAATTGCCGGCGAAAACATCTTCGACTTCCTGGTTTTTCTAGCCCTCATCAACATTAATCTTGCAGTCGTCAACTTCTTGCCGATCCCGGTTCTGGATGGCGGGCACATGGTCTTTCTGCTTTACGAATGGCTGCGCGGAAAACCGCCTTCCGATCGAGTCCGTTTCATTGCCAGCATTATTGGCCTCATCTTCATTTTGGGCCTCATGGCATTGGCATTCGGTGTGGACCTCAACCGGTACGTCTTCAAGTACTGAGATGGAATCGACAGCCGGCGCGAACGCCGAATGCATTGGATCGTTGCTGCCGCGCCGGGCTCTGACATTGGTTGCTTCTGGCACGGGGCCAGTGTTTGTGCAACGAAACTGGATTTTCCGCCCGAACGCTCGGGTTCCAAATGCGCGTCCTGCTGATTTCCGATGTACACGCCAATTGGCCGGCCCTGCAGGCCATCGACGAGTCGTTCGACCTATGCCTGTGCGTGGGCGACCTGGTCGATTACGGCTGCGAGCCGGCGCCGGTCATCGATTGGGTGCGCCGCAAGGCCATTTGCGTGCGCGGCAATCACGATCACGCCGTAGCACAAAATATCGTCACCAACGGTCTGACAGGGTTCAAGTATCTTTCCGGCGTCACGCGGCCCGTGTCGCGCGCGCGAATCTCCGAGGACGACCGCCGCTATCTCGCCGGGTTGCCGGTGACCAAATACCTGACGATCGACGGCAGGACATTCCTCGTCGTTCA
>JBGQCZ010000098.1:0-11129 GCA_041495645.1 Gemmataceae bacterium
CGACAAGCGCGAGATGCGGATAAGTTCCCACGCTGCGAGAGCTTTTTGAGCCCTGAGTTCGGTCAAAGTAACCGGGCGGGTCAAACGTCGAACGGGAGCGACGGTCACGACGCCGTCCTTGGACGCGGTCGCTTTCATTTCGCCCACGATGGCCTTTTCCTTGCCGGTGTGGTAAAGAAGAACTCGGTCGCCCGCTTTAACTTGCCGTAGGTGCTTCAGCGCAAGCGCGTTCTTCACGCCGGCCCAATCGGTCGAACCGTCGCGCTCGAGATCGGCGAAGCTATAGCAGCTCGGTTCTTCTTTGAACAACCAACGCGCCATAAATTCCCCAATTCGTCACGCCGGATCCCACTTTTCGCTTGGCGATGCGGGTAGAATAGGAAGAACGTGGTTCCGGCCAACACCTTTGCGATGCACCTTGTCCGCCGGGACCACGTCTCTTCTTGTCAAAACTAATTCGCGTTGGCAACTTCCGAAGCCGGAATCGCGACGGAGTCCACTACCGGATTCTTCGCCGGGTTTGGGGCCGGGTGCGTCAGAAACGCCTGTGCCAATAAGACGAACGCGCCACAGACCAGGCAGCAATCCGCGAAGTTGAAAACCGGCCATTCGAACCAGTAGAAGTGGAGAAAGTCTCGCACCCCTTCGAATACGATTCGGTCGTACAGATTTCCGAGCGTGCCCGCCAAGATAAGTCCCAGCGCTAGGCACAACAATCGATCGTGCGAAGTATTCGGGCGGAAACTCCAGCCCACGATGGCCAATCCCGCCACAATGCTGACCAAGGCAAAGAAATAATTGGCGGCGATTTTGTGCTCGTGAAACAGGCCGAAAAGAGCGCCATGGTTGACGCGCGGCATCTTGTCGCTGCTCCACGATTGCAGCCAGACGAAGATCGGCCGCTCGCCGTATTGAACGGGGTCTTTCGTGTACTGGACGTGCAACCGAAATACGCCGCGAACGATCTCATATTCGCCCACGTTGTCGAGGTCGGCGCGATAGTAAGTCGGGTGATTGTAAAGCCAGCCAAAGACGATGTACTTGCTGACTTGATCGACGAATGCGCCCGTAAGGGCGATGGCGATAAGCCATCCGCGGTAAGATCGTGCCATTGTGGGTTCCGTGTTCTCTGTCCGTTGTCCGCATCCATGGGCACTGAACATCCACGATAGCCCCGGCGAGCGCAGTCGTCAAGGATTTCGCGACCCGCCCAGCCTATCGTGAAGGCGACGCCTGATATCGGGTTGTTCGCACACCGGCAAGAGCAATTTCGGCGCGAAATTGCAGGATGCGCGGGTTTGACGTTCTGGCGAAGCTTTGCCCGACGCGCGGGGCGGGGCGAGAGCGGCGCGATGGAAGGTGAGTTGCACGAATATCGCTAGGAGAAGCGTTACGATTTGGCTTGACGGAAACGGCTTCGGAGGGAAGAATCGCGCAGCCGAAAGGTTTATCTCTCAAGTCGCGGCCCAAGATGGGCGACGGCGAGGGGGATTCGGGGGAAGCCGCCACTTCGCGTCCTGTCTTGCTTGATGGTCCGTCTTGCCCCAATCGGTGAACCGTGCGCGGAATGCTCCGGTTCGGTATTCATGATGGTCGGAAACCAAGTTCGATCCATCGAGGGCAACGCGGTGCGCATCGTTCGATGTAGCTGCCTGCTGGTCTTGCTCGCCTTGTGCGCGCTCGGTTGTTCCAGCACGCCCAAAGCGAAGACTCCCGGCCAACCGACCAGCCAAAATACGTCGCCGCCCAACAACGTGCCGTTCTGGAAGCAAAACGACACCCCCAAGAATCCAAACACGCCGCTGTCGATTCCCGGGCGTCCGGCCGGAGATCCCGACATCCGTCCGACTTCCAACGAACAGCCCTCATACAACGGAGTGCTGGCGGGGGCGCTCGTCGATACCTATGGGCAACGCGTGATGCGCGCGTATGTTCAGGTCGCGCCGGCCGATAGCAGCGAAGGCAAGCCCATCGAAATCGCGGTATACGACGGCTTCTTCACGATTCCCGGCCTCACACCTGGGCGCGGCTACATGCTGACGGCACGTACTTCCGGCGAAAGCGAACGCAAACTTGCCGGCCGCGTGCAGGCGACACCGCCGCAGCCGCGGCTGGTGATCAAGATGACCGAGGAATTGTATTCGCCCAACATTCCCGCAGCGCCCACGCATCCTGGCGACGGCGCGCCCGCGGCACGCACCGGCGGCATCAAGGGCAATTCGCCGTTCGACGACGGTCCACCCGCTCCGCCGCTCCCCGATTTTTTGCAGCCCGAACGAACTCGCGGCGGCGATGGTTGGCAACCGAACGGCGGATCGGGCGCTCGCCCCATTCCCGACATCGCGGACCCGCCCGCCGGACCGCGGCCTCCGCCCCTTGGAGAACCGCGCATTCCTCCGACCGGCACGTTCAACCCGGAGAATATCGCCGATGGCAGCGATCAACGCCGGCCGCCGCCGCCGATCATCAACATTCCCGGTCCCGGGCCAACACCGCCGCCACTGCCCGATCCGGACCCGGCGCCAATGGGTTCGAATCCGGGGCCGGGCGCGTTTCGCTTCCCGAATCAGCCGCGCGTGCCGTCCTGCGAATTCGCGGGCCGAAGGCTGGTGAACTTTGCACTGAACGACTTGAATGGCCAGCCGTGGGAGTTCCACGACCACCACGGCCGGCTCGTTCTGCTCGACTTCTGGGGCACCTGGTGCATGCCGTGCATGCGCGCCATTCCGCATCTGAAAAAACTGCAGGGCGATTACGGCCCATACGGTCTGGAAGTGGTCGGCATTGCTTGCGAGAAAACTTCTGGCTCGGAACGAGTTCGGAAAGTGCGTGACGTAATCGATCGCCAACAGATCAATTATCGCGTGGTGCTCGGCGAGGATTACGAACAATGCCCGGTGCAGCAAAAATTCGGCATCCGCGCCTATCCCACGCTGATTCTGCTGGATTCGAACGGCAACATCCTGTGGCGCGGCGATGCCGGCGGACTGGCGCAACTCGAACAGACCATACAGCAGCAGCTACGAGTTGGACGCTGAGTGTCGCCCTGTGTCGTCTTTCGCTCCGAGAAAGAACGACTTTTCTCGGAGCGAAAGGCGACGATATGGCAAAGTGAGACACTACCGACGGCCCCGAAGAATCACAAGATGTGCATAACATCGCCGTCCTGGACGATGTAGGTTTTGCCTTCCAACCGATAGACGCCTTTGGCCTTGGCGTCCTTCATCGAATAGCCGCACGCCACAAACTGGTCGTGGCCGACTACTTCGGCGCGAACGAAGTTTTTCGCCAGGTCAGTGTGAATCTGCCCGGCGCCTTCGACCGCCGAAGAGCCTTTGGGCAACGGCCAGGCCCGGCATTCGTCCTCGCCCACCGTGAAAAACACGATCCGGCCGGTGGCGTGGAAAATGGTCTTCAACGTCGCGGGCCGGGCCGATTCGGACAATCCCAGGTCCGACATGAACGCGGTGCGATCCTCCGGCGACAAATCGTCCAACTCCAATTCGAGCTTCGGCGCGGCCTGAATGGCCCCCGGCGCCAGCTCCAGCAAATCCGCGGGCAACGCCGTCTTCAAGACATCGCCGTCGCCGCGATTCACGAAAACCTGCTCAGGCTTGAGCGTCAGAAACTGGAAGCTGCGGACTTGCTTTTCTTCTTCCTCGTGCAGGCCCATCGACGCGACCGATTGTCCGCTTTCGAGCGTGTTAACCACGCGTTGCAGGAGAGCCAATTCCACCTCATCCAGATCCCGTTCCTTGGCCGGCCGCGGTTTCTTTAGCTGCGTGTGCAAGCGATCGATCCGATTGCCGACGACTTCCAGATCGGCAAACAGCATTTCCTCGCGAAATTGCCGCAACTGTTTGGCCGGATCGGACCGGCCGAACCCGTCCAGCACCACGACCAGCCCCGCGCCCTCGCGCAGGATGCCGAGCCGGCGGGGATTGTCCTTCCGCTCGTCGTGCATCAGGCCGGGCGTGTCGAGGATCGCCATTTCCGCGTGCGTGGTTTTCTTCGGTTTGAAATGGGCGGAGATGGCGTCGAGTCGCGCGTCCGGCACCTTGGCCATGCCCGTCTGGCCGTGCTGAATCTTTGCCGGGTCCGGCTCGACGCCCGTGAGCCAGCGAAAGACCGTAGTCTTGCCCGATCCCGAAAACCCGACCAATCCGACTTTCATGTGCGAATACTCACGACATTTCGGTGGTGTCGCAGTCTGGGAGGGCGAGCCGAGCCTTCCGAACAGGCTCGGCAGGAGCCTCGCACTCCCAGATTGAAACGTTACCGACATCTGAAATCAGCGAGCCGGCGGGTTTATCCCGCCGGACCGCAGGACACATCAAAACTTCGGCATGCGGCCGGCCATTACGTCGGCTTCCCATTCGTCCAAGAGCGGCCAATCGATGGCGCAGGTGCCGAAGTCGGCCATGTGCTGATATTGCGACAGTCGATCGATTGCCTTTTGAATGACGCGATTATCGCGTCGGAACACCGGGCCATGGCTCGGGAGAAGAAACTTGGAATCGTCGGCTTTGATCCGTTCGAGCGAGCGAATGAAATCCGGCAGATTCGAGCCGTGGTGGGCGTCAATGACGCCGACGCAGCCGTCTTTGTAAATGTTGTCGCCGCACATCAGCAGGTCGTCAATCTTGAAGCTGAGTTGGCCGGGCGTGTGGCCCGGGGTATGCCATACCTCGACGCGCAAGTTCCCGACCTCGATCGTATCGCCGTCGTTCAGCTCGATGTCCACTTTGCACTTGGGCATGGGGATTTCAATCCCTTGGGCCTTGATGCTGGCAAACGTGAGGATCGGATCGCCGGTTTCGAGCGGTTCGATGCTCGACGGATGTGCAGCCACCTTGGCCTTGAGCAATTCGCGGGCCCGGTTCACGCCTTGAATGTGGTCCGCGTCGGCATGCGTGGCGACGATCATTTTGCACGCCGACAGGCTGAAATCCATTTGACGAATGAGTTCCACCACGTCGGCGACCGTGTCCTCGAAGCCGATGTCGATCAGGATGTACTCGCGGCCGCCGTCAATCAGATAAATGTTGACCCCAAGTCGCCGCCCGGCCTGGTAGTTCATTTCAATAACGTTGGGAAATAGATACTTCCGTTCGAGCATGGCGCGCTCCGGGATTGAGTCTTGCCGTAGGTCATGATAGGAGACAGTGGTCAGTAGTCAGTAGTCAGAGGTCAGTAGTCAGAGGTCAGAAGTCAGAGGTCAGGAGTCAGGGGTCAAGGCAGGGTCCCCGCATCAAATCCTACCGTGGCGCCCGGACGATGTTGGCAATGTTCGGCGCCGCCTTGTTTCCTTTGGGATTCCACCAGCGTAAGATGGCCGTCGATCAAAACCATGTGCGAATATGATCACCTCAATGCTCTCAGGTGGTTTTGAGAGACGCTGACGAAGCCCATGTCGTCGCATGGCTGCCCAAGAAAATAGCCTTGTTTGCCCATGTTCTCACCGAAGCAGGAGGATGGGCAAATTTTGATGCGGGGACCCTGGGGGTCAAGGGTCAGGATTTCTGACCTCCGACTTCTGACCTCTGACTTCTGACTTCTGACTTCTGCTACGTGTGAATCGCATCAAACATGACGAACGACGTGGGCGCGAAGATGATGACGGGCAGCCAGGCCGCGAGGGCGGGCGCGAGATAGTCGTGGTCGCCGAGAAACTTGCAGCCGTAGACCGCGCCAAAGAAAATTGTGCACAACACCAGGCAGTAACCGGTGCTCACGAAAACGTTGCGGTTCGGGTCGCGCAGGATCACCGACAGGCCCATCACCACGAGGAGAAAACCCACCACGGGCCGGGTCAAACGCATATGGAACAGCACGGCCATCGCATCCAGCCGGCGCATGTCGGACTTGTTCAACAAGTCGTGAAGCCGGACGGTTGAATAGAGCATGTACCAGGTGCCGTTGCGAGTTACCGTGTCGAAGTCGACGTCGCGGGTGTAAACGAACCACCGGCCGCGATCGATCATTCGCGCCAGCCGCGGATTGTCCCAGTCGGGAAGGATGGCTGGGGTCGTGTCGGTGAGAAGCCAGCCGCCGGTATAGGGACCATTGCCGGGCGGAACGTATTGCGCTTCGCGCGCCGAAAAATGCACCAGGCCGATGCCTTGGGCGTCGGGAATCGTGCAATAGAAAAGCGTCACGGTCTGCGTGGAGCGCCGGGCCGTGTGGCCCTCGACGTGAATACCGGTGCTGTCGTAGGCCGCCTGGGCGAACGTTTCGTTCAGTCCGTCCATGTCGTTTCGAGGCCGAACCAGAATGTGGGCGATTCGCGGAATGATCAGTTCTTGATTGACCACGCCCAGGGCGATGAACAGCATCGCGCCGATAAACACCGGCCGCAACACGCGGCGGGTTGGCACTCCGGCCGACAATAGCGGCAGCAATTCGTTGTTTCGCTGCATCCACGCCACTGTAAACGCCCCGGCCAATAAGATGATCGGCTCGCACAGGCGGTCGAGAATACGCGACGAACTGTATATGTAGTAACGGCCGATGCCGATCAACCCACCGACAAAGCCCAGGTCGTTGTTGAAGAAATCGTCGAGGTTGGTGAACAAATCGATGACGACGTACAAGCTGAGCAAACTGAAGAGGCAGAAAAGAAAGGAGCGGGCGTAGGCGAGAATGACGAGCCGGTCCAGAATCTTCATGGGAGCGAATCTCCCATCGTCAGGCCGGATGGTTTGGCGTTTCGCGGGCGAAAAGTGAGGATGTACTGCGTGATGTAGTCGTTTGCCGCGGTGGCGGCATCTTCGCCGAAGCCGTTCGCTTTCAATTCGCGCATCGCCGCGCTGACGCTCCAGCCCTCATATTCCATGCGATAAACGGCCACCAAGACGCCGGTGCGATGCAGCCCCGCCTTGCAATGCAACAGGATCGGATAGTTGGCGGGATTGTCGAGGATCCGCAAATATGGCTCGATCACTTTCGGCCGGTTCGGCGGCACGGTGGACGGCGGCACCAGGTCCGGCTCCAGGAGCACGTAGTCGGCCCCGCTCGCGGAGCAGACTTCGCTCTCCTTTACCGTGCTGCCGTCAAGAAATGTCCGCCGTAATTCCGGGTCGGGAAACTCATTCTGCACGTTGATGACGGTGCGAATGCCAAGCCGGCGAATGGCTTCGGCGAGCCCTTCGGCGGTCATCTGCCCGCCGCGATAAAGCCGCCCCGGCGCTACGGCGCGTAATCGTTTGTAAGTGGTGAGTTGGTGGCGATGATACATGAGCGGCGTGACGACTACAAATAGAGTAATCCCAACGCCGAGCATCCAACGCGTCCATGTCCGCATGCCCGCTCCCGGTATTCGCGCACGGCGTACGATTCGCCCGTTTCGCAGGGGGCGGGAGTATGCCAGTTTCGCCGTTCGGGTGCAAGTCGAACGCAAATCCTGACTGCACGAGTCGATATTTCGTTTCTTGTTTTGGCGCGCAAATCGCCCTATCTCTATATTCGCGCCGTTCGCCGCAACTCGCTGTAGCCGCAGGCTTTAGCCTGCGATAATCGCGCGCACAAAGAGCGATTTGCGCGCAGGATACGACATTCCGGCGCCGAGACATGAACAAGTGTTCACTATTCCTGTCGACATTTTTCTCGCAACGTGATTTGCGGTCCTTGCCCATTCGTGCCTTGCCGGTGAATGATGACAGTGGGAAAGCGAACAACTCAACAGGGGGAACGTCATGGCCGAACCCGAAGTTACCCGGCATCCGCTCGGAATGCCGGCCGGCAGCGTGCGGGCGATATTGGCCCTCATCATCACCGCCCTGTTTTGGACGCTGCTGCTGATCCCCGAGGAAAAGAAAATCCCGATCCCGCTGTTCCTGTTCTTCAACACGGCGATGGTGCTGCTGTTCTTTTTCGCTCACGGAAGATCGATCGCGAAGACCGACGATCAGCGTTCCCCGTGGGGCCTGCCTCGCGGCAGCTTCCGTTTCTTGATCATCGTCGGCACTGCGGCTGTTTTCGGGTTGCACTACTATCTCCACCAGAGCCTGCCGCTCGCGAAACTCGTCCCGCAAGTCGACAACCCGACTCAATGGACCAACCTGCTCATCGCCATGGCCGCAGGGCTCTTGAGCGGCCGGCTGATCGGCCACGGCCCGTGGCGCAACTCCGCCGCGTTCATGGACATTCAAGCCTGGGTCTCACTGATCGCCATGCTCGGCCTGGCCGCCGAGATCATCTTCCTGCTCTTCATCAACCCGGGCCTGAGCGACGAAATGAAAGTCAACCTGTCGCTGATGGAATGCATCCTGACGGGCATCGTGTCGTGGTATTTCGGAGCGCGGTCGTGAAGATGGAGCAAGCTCCAGCGATGCCCGATGGATCCGAACTGCGCCGGTAGCTCACGATCAAGCGAGTGTTACTTGGGCTTGCCAAATGTGTGGTCATCAAGCTTGTCGACGTATTTGAATTCTGTGAACTCGATGTCCGCGAATTTCTTGCCTCCGACGGTCTTGGAGAGCTTCATCGGTCGCTTGATTCCATCGATTTCTTTGTAGTCGCTGAAGATGCGTTCGATTGTTACCTCTTGCATCGAACCGTGGTCAACGCGACGATTTTCAATTCGTGACAGGAGGTGATCTTGCTTGTCGAAATACAGGATTACTTCCTTACACCCCATTTTGACAGCCCGCACTCCCACCAAGGCCCTGCCGCCGACTTCCTTTTCATCAACGATCGATAGCTCGACATCCTTGGAGTCCAGCGACGCCAAACCTGCCGCAACATCCATGTACATCGTTTCTTCAATTGTCGCCCATTCGGCTCTTGCAACCCATTCCAACTGGAAGGTTCCGTCAGCTTTGATCCAACAGATCGGGATCAAGCCTTGTGCATTGTTCGGCCGGAGTGCAATTGGGTCGGGACCATTGGTGCCGATCCGAGTTTCTTCGCCATCGTAGACAATTGTCTGCTTGCAGTCCCGGCCCATGAAGTCACCCTGGCTTGCGTATCTGAATTTCTTGCCGTCAACACAAATCTCGATCGACGAAGAGGAGTTCTGTTGCGGCCCAGCGAATCTTGCTTGCAGCACTACGGCCCGGTCCCTTCCTTTCGCGAGAGCCCCAGCTCCGCCATGCGCCTTAAGGGCATTCTCGACAACCTTGCAAGCGGACTCACTGCCAAAAGAAGATTGAGCCGGCTTTCTTTGCAGGGTCGCGGGCCCGATCTGGAACAATGGATTGTCAACTTTCGGCACCGTTATGGTCTCCCAATTCTCGGGTGCCGCGGGCGCTGCGAAATCCATCGGGCGCAGTTTTGTAGTTTCATCCATTGATGGAAAATCCCACAAGATTTCATCGCCGTTTGGCTGTTTGGTCCAAAGGCGTCGAGGCAGTAATGTTTTCGCATACAAGGCGATTTGGGAATCAGTGAACTCTCTGTGACTGGATTCTGAACGAGGACGCATTTCAATGTAAATGTAATGCGGATTCTCAGATGACACGTCCTTGATTACCTTCAACTTGACGTGCGTCAAGATCTCATTTTCCTCCAGACCGAGTAAGTAGGACAGCGGCCCGAACAGAGGCGTTCTCTTGCCGAAAAACCAGCCAAAAAGGCCGATGTCGGTGTCGGGAAGTATGAGGAGTCTCTTCGTAATCGGCTGGTAAATGTAGAGTTTCTTCTCGGTAAGCACGTAAAGCTCGTAGCTATTCGGCTCGCCTTCTTCAATCATTCGGAGCGCGAAGTTCCCGGGCCTGAGAAATCGAAATTCGCCTTCGAAGGTCGTCGTCTTAATTCTGTCTTTGACTGTCCGCTTGACGTTGCCAAGCACATGCTCGCGTTTGGCGTTGCGAGTCTTGAACTCCGTTAGGATCTGCGCGAGTCGCGGTTCGATCGGAGGTGCCGGCGGCTCGGACGGTTTCTTGACTTCGGGCGGCTTCGGTTCCTCCGGTTGACTCGGCGGCGGCACAACAATGACTGGCGGCGGTTCGGCTGCGACACACACAGCCGGGGGGTCCGGGTAGCACCTCGCACGCCATCGCAACCCGTGGCAGGCCCAGGCGGTGCTGCCGGCGGCGAAGGTGACGGCGACCAGAATCGTGGCGGCGATTTTGATCTTTTTCAGGAACATGGCGCGCAGCACTCCTTCCGCGAGTGAAACGACCGCCGAAGCAGTCGCGGTTTCCGTACCTGTCAGCGTCGTCATTGTTGACCGGACCAGAGCGGCGGAGAGTTCGCCGTTGGCCGACCCGCCGAGCACACCCGCGCCGGCGCCGAGTGTAACTCCACGACGGCTGAGGCGAAATCGCAGTTTCTCGCGGGCTCGGGCCAGCCGCGAGCGAAGCGTACCCTTCGGCACGCCGAGTTGCTTCGCGGCTTCATCGTGCGTTTTGCCTTGCAGATGACACAGGGCAAAGGCAATCCGAAAGCGCTCTGGCAACCGGTCAATTTCCTCGTCGAGGATTGGTCTCAACTCCGACGAACTTGGCGTCCGCTGCGAGTGAATCTCAGGCACACACGCCTTTTGTTCGCGGCGCTTTCGCTCGTAACGGGCCTGTCGAGCGCGAAGGGCGATGCGCCGGGCAACGCGAAGCAACCAACCGGCCAGCACTTCACGCTTGCGAATCTGCTTACATTGCCGAATCAAAGCGAGAAACGTTGCTTGAAAGGCGTCCTCAACGTCGGCGGGGCCGGCCAGAATTCGCCGGCATGTTCGCAACACCAGCAACCCGTGCCGCCAAACGAGAAGTTCAAACGCCGCCCGGTCGCCGCCATCCGCAAATCGACGCAGCAACTCCGTATCGGATAGTTCCCCGTCGCCGTCGGCCATCAAGACCCGGCTTTGCATGCGGCGAATGAGACTGGCGAGCGCGACGGACATTCAGCACATCCCTGTGGCCCTACATGATGTATTGTGCGATGAGCGGGCGAAAGAATCCCGCTGTTTTTCGCGAATTGAACATCCGCAGCGGCTATGCCTTCGGCGCTTGGCCGTTCTTCGACTCTTCTTCCGGCTCTTCCCATCGCTCCAGCGCCAAGCCGAAGATTGGCTCGCTCGGCAACACGTATTCTTCGACCAAGTTCCTCGGCGCGCCAATATCGGTCACGTGTACTTCACCGACCCAGGGTCGTGCTTCGGGCGCCAAGAAGCCGGTCTTCAGCGAGATGAA
>JBGQCZ010000099.1:0-11099 GCA_041495645.1 Gemmataceae bacterium
AGATCATCCGGCTGCACGAGTTGCCCGGTCCGATCTCGACGAAGATCCGAACGCCATCGGCGTAGGCGCTTTCAATGAGCTTGGGGAAATCAATCGTTCCGGTCGCATGGGCGAGAATCGAATCGGCGGCCGACTCGGAACTGAGGTCGTAGGAGCGGCCCCAGGCCCCGCTGTAGAAGCGGACATTCGGCGGCGGCGTGGTCGGCAACAGATGCAAGCCACGATACTTGCCGGCGACTTCGCGAACAATCTCGCAATGGGCAATGGTGACGGCCGGAAGCGGAATCATCGATTTGCCGAGCCGATTCAGCACGCGCTCAACGTCGACTCGATTCCCGCCGATCACGCACTCTTCGCGCGTGTTGACGATGAGTAAATAAACGCGCTCTTGCGACCGCAACTCGGCCCGAATCCGTTCGGCGGGGCAGGGGACTAGACCGGTCACCCATTCGATGTTGTCTGCTTCGTTGAGCTTCCACGCCCTTCGCGCCGCATCGAAACTCCCGGCCAAATCGCTTACAAACAGCGACGATTCCAACATACGCCGGAACATCTCGTCGCGTGCGGTCCAGGCACGCGTGGCGAAGAGCGCCGCCGACTCGCCGAGGCTGTAGCCTATCGCGGCGTCGGGTTTGATGCCGAATTGTCCGAGCAAATCGGTTATGAAACAGCCGAGCGCCACCTGGCCAAACATCGCCAGAATCGGATCGATCTGGTCGGACTTGTCGCTATTCCAAAACGCGTCCACTGCGAATTGATCGCGCAGTCGTTCGTTTTCCTGCTGCTGTTTGTGAAGAACGTTCGGAAATCGAACCGCCAGTTCGCGGCCCATGCCGGCGAAATGATTGCCCGAGCCAGGATAGACGAATGCGAGTTTTCCTTGACAGCCCAACGGCGCGTCCGCACGGATCGGAACAACAAATGGCTCCGATTCGTTGGTTCTGGCCCAAGGCAACGGTGCGGCCGATCGAACGTGTTCTTCCAGGATTACGTGAACGCAATTGCCGTCGATGCTCGTCGAATCGACGCCCGCCCGCCTCGGTCCGTCGGCCCGGTTCGTCAGCCAAAACTGTCGTTTGCTGTTGAGCGGCGGAAGGGTTTCATGATGAAGTGACATGCAGGCTTTCAACAGCGATGCTGCAAACGACGCCGCCCCGCAATGTCCCAACTCGGCCTGAGCGCTGCCCAGGTTGCGTAACGTTGCCGAATCGACGTTGGCGTCCTTACATGCTCGCTCCAACGTGCTGGCACGGGCAGTTGCATTCGGAACCTGCTGTTCAGCCCCGCCGCCACTGGCGACACCAACACCGTAAATCACCGCGTAGATTCGATCGCCGTCACGCTCCGCATCGCCGAGCCGCTTGAGGACAAACGCGGCGGCGCCCTCGCCTACGGTTCGCTCGGTCTTGCTCGTCAGCATGGCGCGCACGTCGCCGGCCAGGTCAACCGCTCCGGTCAACGCCAGGTCGATTTCTCCGCGTTGTAGCGCGCGGACGGCGATTTCCAACGCCCGCCCACCCGAGGATTCCTCGCTGCAAATCGTAAAACTTGGCCCGGCGAACTGGAAGGCCCGCGCGATCCGGCTGGCCGCGATGCTGCCGAGCGCTCCCATCGTGCGATTGGCATTGAGCGCCGGATGCACCGCATCGCGCAGTTGCTTGATCCACGATTCGAATTCGACCTCGTCGATCGCGCCCGGTTGTGATCGTCGCCAGGCTCGTCCCGCTTTCAGGGCCCACCAGCGAAAATGGAAGTTGGTCGTGTTCAGGTCGAGCCCGAGACCGAAGAATACGCCGGCTCGCGAACAGTCCTTTTCCCAACCGCGGGCATCGGCCAACGCCCGCGACGCAACCTGAAGGGCCAGCAGTTGCTGCGGCAGCATTTCCTTGAGTTCATTGGGCGGAATGCGAAACTGCGCGACGGGAACTTCAATCTCGTTGATGAAGAATCCGCGTAACGAATCATCTTCGCCAAACCGCTGCCGGAACCAGTCGCTTTCTTCAATTCCCCACGACGACCGTGCGTGTGGGCCGTCGACGCGTCCGTCGCCGAGAAGCCGGTCGCGCACTTCTTCCAAGTTCTTCCACCGTCCAAAATGGGCATCCATTCCGACAATCGCAATTGGCTCGTGAGTTTCCGGTCGCGGGACAACCATCGTGGTCCGCTTCGGCGTCGCCTCGTGTTCTTCAAGCAAGACATGCGCGTTGATTCCGCCGAAACCAAATCCGCTAATCGCACAGCGCCGCGGACCGCCATCGCCGCGGCGATCCCAAGGCCGAGCCCCCTGAAGCACCTGGAATGCACTTTGATCGAGATCGATTCGCGGCGACGGTTTACGGAAGTTCGCGGTCGGCGGCAGAGTCGAGTGCTTCAATGCCAGCAATACTTTGATCAAACCCGCCGAGCCCGCCCCGGTCAGCAAATGGCCGACCGAGGACTTCACCGAACCGATGGCGCATTGTCCGGTTCGCCACTTTTCCTTCTTCCAAAGTTGTATCAAACTTGCGAACTCAACGGCATCACCGACGGGCGTGCCGGTCGCATGGCACTCGATCAAGTCCACATCGGCAGGCGACCAGCCGGCTTGGGCGTACGCATCGCGCATCGCCCGCAATTGGCCTTCGTTCGCCGGCGCAAGGAGATTTCCTTCGACATCGTTGGACAAGCCGATGCCCGCTATCGTCGCGTAGATCTGGTCGCCGTCGCGTTCGGCATCTTCGAGTCGTTTCAGAGCCAGGATGCCGCAGCCTTCGCCGACCATCAGCCCGTCGCCGGCCGCGTCGAACGGCGAGCATCTGCCGCTCGGCGATAGCGCGTGCAACTGCGCGAAGCCCATCTGCGTGTACAAGCAATCGGGCCGAGATGCTCCGCCGGTCAGCATCAAGTCCGCTCGTCCGGCTTTGAGTTCATCGGAGGCGAGTTTCAACGCGTAGAGCGATGACGCGCAGGCCGCGTCGAGCGTGAAACAGCCGCCGCCCAGCCCAAGCGCCTTCGCCAACAGTCCGGCTGGCAATCCGGCAACGTAGCGATTCAACGGCTCCACGTGCGGCAGATCGCATTCCGCGCCAAGTTGTTGCAGAAGCAGCGGACCTAGAACCTGGACCGCCAGCGCCGACGCTTTCTCCGTCGGCAGCGCGATGTGGCCGAGAATGACGCCGATTCGCTGTCGATCGACTTTCTCGGTCTTGGCATCGCGAAACGCTTGCGCGCCGGCATGAAGGATGAGGCGAAAGACCGGGTCGAGGCGCGAGAGCAAATTCGCGTCGATGTCCAATCCAGTCGTGTCCGAGGGGATTTCGTCGAGATAATAGGCGCGAGAATGGGGAACGTGATCTTCCACGGCGATGCCGGGCGCGATAACGTCTGCAGGATCGAACGGCCAGCGTCCCGGCGGCACGTCGCGTGAGGAATCGACGCCGACGACGATATTGCGCCAAAACTCGTCGAGAGTGTGTGCGCCGGGAAACAATCCGCCGATGCCAACTATGGCGATTCGCGGCTCGGCGGACATGCTCATGCTGCTCCAACGACAATGGCTCAGACTGCGGCGGTTGACAGTCGATTACGCCGAAATGCGGCGGCCAGACTTGGATCGCCGACGAATTCCCCATCGTCTATACGGGCAATCAGATTGCCCGGACCGTCCAGAAATTCGATCGCCGCACGAATCAACGGACCCGATCCGCGGGTGATTCTCGCCACAATGCGAATCTGTCCGGGCGGGAAAGCGCGGCGGAATTGCCGGTAACTGCCGATTCGAGCGGGCAAATTCGGCATGCCGCGTTGTTCCACGCCCCAACAGATCATCAGTTGAAAAGCCGCGTCGATCACGAGCGGATCGGTCAGCCACGCACGGCGAAACGGATCGGCGATCCAAGTTTCGGGCGGCGGAGCGGTGCGAGCCAAGGCCACGATTGCGTTGTCCGAAATACCTTCGATCCCAACTAGGCCCTGGAGTTCGGGGCCATGAAACAGCACCGTTCGATACGTTTCGGCAATTGTCTTCGCATACGGTTTGAGTCTGTTCGGAAGAGTCGTCGCCTTCTCGGCCACGAGGGCGTTTCGCAGGATCACTTCGCCGCGCGAATGGATATGTCCCAGCCCCTGGTCAGGGACACCGCACATTTCAACCGGAACGTGAAATTCTCCGTCGTGTTTTTCCATCTTGCCGGCAAACAAGCGCACCGCGCGCGACTCTTCAGGCACCAACTTGATTCCCTGCAACACTCGGACCCCATTCAGCCCGAAAAACGCGAGCCCCGGATTCCCGTGCAGGGCGGCATGCGCCAGCCATTCCATGTGCAACGCGAGCGGAAATACCGCCCGACGTTCGATAATGTGCGATGCCAGAATCGGCACATTCGCGACGCTGATGTCCCGATCCAGAACCGGGACCAGGTTCGCATTCAAAACCACGGGTGGATTGAATCCCGGAGATGTGGGTTTCGGCTGGTCCAGCCAAACTCCCGCCACGACTTCCACCGGTCGATCCGCCGCTGACAACTCACCCAGCAAGAATTGAGCGCCCTGGTTGAGCGGAATCAACCCGACGCCTTCCTGTTCGAACACCCGCCGCAAACCCGGCGTGACCATCCCGCCTTCCCACGGGCCCCAATTCACTGCGACAACGCGGCAATCAGGGCGGCGCGTTGCCTCGGCACGAGCCATCTTGTTCAAGACTTCATTGGCGACCGCGTAGTCCACCTGACCTTTGCGGCCGAAGCGCCCGGTCGAAGACGAAAACAACGTGAGAATCTTGAGCGGATCGTCCTGCGTCGCTTGCAGCAGATTCAGCAATCCTTCAACTTTCGTGCCCAACACGCGATCGAATTGTTCGTCCGTCTTGTCTTCGATCAACCGATCCTCGATCACGCCGGCGCCGTGAATCAAGCCGGTGATTGGACCAAACTCATCGCGAACCTGAGCAAGCGTCGCGGCAACGGCGTCCGGTTCGCGGACATCCACGGAGCGATAGACGACGCGAGACCCGGCCGCGGCGATTCGATTCAAATTCTGGCGCAACTCGCGGGCGGAGTGCAACTCCTGATACTGGCGGCCAATTTCTTTGGGCGAGGCGCTGCCATTCGCTCGCGCCCCGAGTGCCCGCTTGATTTCCTTCTCGTCGCTAAGGCTTTGCAACCAATCCGACTCAGCGCCCGGCACCGGCGAACGACCCAACAAGACCAGTGTGGGCCGATAGGCTTCGGCGAGAACCACCGCGGTTTCGGCCGTGACCCCGCGTCCGCCACCAGTGATAACAACCACATCCGAACACGAAAGCAGAGCCGAGTCGAGCTGCGGGTGATCGGCGTCGGCTAATTCCAGCGTGGTCAATTGCTGGGAACTGACGCCAACCTCAATCGGACCGGATCGAAACAGTTCATCCGCCAGTCTTGCAGTTAGGTTTCCGATGTCGGTGTCGTCGGGCTTAACGTCGATTGCTTTGCACGAGACTTCGAGCCACTCGTGGTGGGCTGTCTTCGCGAGCCCGGCCAGTCCGCCCGAAATCGGTTGAGCGCTTTTGCCGATGGCTTCCAGCCCGAACGCCCCATCGAGTCGCGATATCGTTGCGAACACCGCACCGCTCTTTTTGCCCATGACGCGCAATGATCGAGAGCAGGCTCGCAGCCAACGGAAGGCCTGGCGAAGCGTACCGAGATTTGAATGAAGCGGCGACAACAGTACCAAGCCGGCGACATTGGCGATTTCCGAATCGACCGACGAGTCCCAGAAAACGCGTCGGACGGTGTGGCCGCATGCACGGATCGTTTCGCAAAGCTGATCGGCCAGCCGATCCGCGCCTGCCACCAGGATGACCTCCGATCCCGGCGGCAAAGTCACTGCTGGCCGATCGCGGTCAAAAGGGAGGGGGGTACTCCTCAAGGTCTTGCGGGAAATGGAGTGATCCCCGTTAGTCGGTTGCGAGGTATCCGGCGGTCGCGCCGGCGCCGGCGATCCATTGGACAAGAACGCCGCTACCTGTCGTAGCGTGTTCAGCGTGCCGAGATGCTCGGGTTTGACGATCGGCGCGTTCGGCAATCGTTCCTGCAACGTCGAGAGAATCTCGACACGCTTAATTGAGTCGATGCCCAAGTCCGCGTCGAGGCCCATGTCGAGGTTGAGCATGTCGGTCGGATAGCCGGTCTTTTCCGACACCGTTTCTAGAAGAACTTGCTCGACGCCGCCCGAAGCTCCGTTGTGAATCGAAGGACTCGCGGCAATTGGAGCGGCCGAAGGCGACGTTTCGCTGCCAGCGAGAAAATCCACGATCTGGCTGAGCGTATTCAACGTGCCCAAGTGTTCTGGTTTGACGACCGGCGCATTCGGCAGGCGTTCCTGCAATGTCGAGAGAATCTCGACGCGCTTGATCGAATCAATTCCCAAGTCGGCGTCCAGGCCCATATCCGCGTTGAGCATTTCGGCCGGGTAGCCGGTCTTTTCCGATACGACTTCAAGGAGAACTTGCTGAACTTGCTGTTTATTGGAAGCCGGTGCCGTGGATCGAGCCTGCGCTGCCGGTCGCGAAACGGCTGGCGGCGGCGAGATCTTCGCGACGGGTGCTGGCGGTGCGACAACCGGCGGCGGGGAAGGGCGAGGAACGATGTGTGGAATCGGCATCGCGCCCAATGAAGACAGGATCAGTTGCTGTTGTTGTTCGATCAAGCGATTCAGAGTTTGCTGGGCCGATTCTTGTCCTTGCAGGAATTGGCGGTGCAACTGGGCGGTTTGTTCTTGCAGGCGTTGGAATGCGGCCATGCCTTCCTGCGTGATTTGCAGGGCCTGGGCCAGCGAACCAGAATTAACTTTGCTCGAATCGCTCACAGATGCGGTCCTTGGTGGAATCGGGCTTTGCTGCGGTTTGGGTATGTCCACAACTAGTTTAGGCGATGTCGCTGGTTTGCTCTGAGGAATGGAGGATTTTGACGCCTCGGCTCGCTTTGGCTTCGGCTTCACATAGTTGGCCCCGCAAATCAGCACGGTCAGCGTCGGTCTGTCGGAAGTTGGGCGAGGAACAGGATGGAGCGGATTCGCTTCCCATTCGGTCAGCCGGACCGCATGTCCGCGGGCTGCAAGCCGGGCCAGAATTCGTGCCAAATCGGCGATGCCCGATCGCTTGCCACCCGATGAATCCAATGCGAAAGCGTCCGCGCCGTGGTTTGCTCCGCGTTCGCTCAACGTTGCTTCGACAAGCTTGGTCAAAACACTGCCGGGACCGACCTCTACAAATGTCCTCACGCCGGACTCATACATATTTGTGATTTCTTGAACGAAATTCACCGGCTTTGCCAACTGCCCTGCGAGAATCGCGCGCGCTTGTTCGGGATCGACAGGATAGGGTTGGCTCGAACTGTTGGCGAACACCGGCAGTTTGGCAACCTGAAACTTGATCCGTTTCAGGGCGTCCTTGAACGGCGGTTCGGCATGAGACACGAACCGGCTGTGAAACGCCGCCGCGACCGGCAAACGCGTGGTCCGCGCTTTGCGTTCGCCAAAAACCTTGGCCGCTCGTTCAATTTCACTCGTCGCGCCCGACAAAACCAATTGCGACGGCGAATTGCGATTGGCAATCACCAGATCGAGCCGTTGCTCGCGCAGCGTGCGCTCAACCGTTTCCGTCGCCGCATGCACGGCGAGCATCGAGCCGGGATCGCCCTCACGCACTTCGGCCATCAGTTGGCCACGCAGGCGAGACAGCGAATGCAGCGACGGCGCATCGAACCAACCCGCGGCGTATAGCGCCGTAAGCTCGCCGTAGCTATGCCCCGCCGCCGCCTCGGGCCGCACGCCGAATCCGTCCAGCACTCGCATAGCCCCGATGCTGACAGCGCCCAAAGCCGGCTGAGCCACATGCGTCGCCCGCAACTCCTTTTCCTGCTCCGCACGCTGTTCCGCCGTAAACGCCGGATGCGCGTAAACAAAATCAGATAACTCCCGTTCACGTTTCGCGCTCGCTTGCCCCTCGTAGACGCCGTTTGCCTCCGCCAACACCTCTTGCATCACCGGAAATTGACACGCCAAATCGCGCAGCATGCCGACGTACTGCGAACCCTGTCCGGGAAACAGCACGCCGAGCTTTCCGACCGCTTTGCCGCGGCCGAAGTAAACTCCATCCGGCGAATGAGCAAACGACTCGCTCGACGACTTATCAATGAGCGAAAAGGCCGATTCCACCAACTTCTGGATTGCCGGTCCGTCTTTCGTCAGAACGAGCAGCAACCGGAATTCCGCCTCCGGTCGAAAACTCTTGAGCGACGTTTCCGCCTCCGATCCTACCGCGTCCCACGCCAGCGATTTCCATTCGCCAATCGCCGATTTCAATTCATTGACCGAATTCCCCGAAAACGCCGCAATTTGAATATCGCCGTCCCAATCTATGCCGGGCTTTTTCGATTCGTGCTCTTCCAGCACGCAATGAAAATTGCTGCCGCCAAAACCGAACGCGCTCACACCGGCGCGACGCGGATGATCCTTCGCGGGCAGCCAAGGGCGTTTGGTTGTATTCACATAAAAAGGCGAGCTTTCAGCCGCGAGTGACTCGGCAGGCGAATCGACTTTGATCGTTGGCGGCAGGACTTTGTGGTACAGGGCCAGTGCCGCCTTGATCAATCCCGCGGCGCCGGCTGCGGCCTTGGTGTGGCCGATTTGCGATTTCACGGAGCCTAGCGCGCACCATGCATTTGTTTGGCGAGCCGAAGGGCTTGTCCCGTCGGTAGGCTCCGAACCAGGGGGACAAGCCCCCTGGTTCGCTAAGACATTTGTGTGGCTCGCCATGAAGACTTCATTGAGCGCTTTTATTTCCGTCGCGTCGCCTACCTTCGTGCCCGTGCCGTGCGCTTCGACCAACTCCACCGTATCCGGACTCACGCCCGCTTGGCGGTAGGCTTCTTTCAGGCAGCGCACCTGGCCGGGAGCGGTCGGGGCGTAGATCGCGTTGCCTTTGCCGTCGCTCGATGTGCCCATCCCGCGAATGACGGCATAGATGCGGTCGCCGTCGCGCTCGGCGTCGGCAAGTCGCTTCAGCACGACGAGCCCCAAGCCTTCGCCGAGAATGGTGCCGTCGCCGTCGGCCGCGAATGGCTTCGCGTTCCCGGTCGGCGAAAGGGCAGGGGTCTTGCTGAAGCACATGTACATGAAAATGTCGTTAAACGTGTCGATCCCGCCGCTGACGACGACATCGGCCCGGCCCGACTCCAACTCCATCCCGGCCATGTGTACCGCACTCAGCGAACTGGCGCATGCGGCATCGACGACGCAATTAGTTCCTCGCAAATCGAGGCGATTGGCGATACGCCCGGCGACCACGTTGCCGAGCAGGCCCGGAAACGAATTCTCCTGCCAGCCAACGTACGACTCGGAAATCCGCTTCACGGCCTCTTCGATCATCGGCTCCGGCACGCCCGCGTCCTTCATCGCCTGCCGCCACTTCGGATGCCCGAGCCGCGCTCCGAGCGGAATGACGAGTTCCAGCGTGCCGGTGACGCCGAGAATCACGCTCACCCGGTCGCGATCGAATTTGCGTTCGGGTCCATAGCCCGCATCGCTCAGGGCCATCTGCGCCGCAACCATGCCCAGCAATTGCGATGTATCGGTGGCTTCGAGATCATTTGGCGCGATGCCGAACTCGCCCGGCGCAAACGGATACGGATCGAGAAACCCGCCGCGATTGGCGTAGGTCAAATCCGGCTTCTTCGGATCGGCATCGAAATAATCGGCCGGGTTCCAATGCGATGCCGGAATCTCGGTGATCGCATCGGTCCCGTTTTTCAACAGCGACCAATACGCACCGAGCCCGTTCGCCTTCGGAAACAGGCAACCGATGCCGACGATGGCCAAGGGTGTGTGCGGGGTGCTCAAATGCGGAACCTCATTTACTCTTGCGACGCTTTCTTTGTCGGCAGACGAAGATCATCGCTTGGCCGGTGTTTGCGCAAACAGACATCGTGACAGTATCCGATAACCTGTGGATTCTTGACGCCTTTTGGTCCAACGATCACAGCGATGTTTTCACCCTGCTCGAAGAGAAAACGCTGCCCGCAATAACGACACGTCGCCTCAAAAACCGGCTTTTTCTTGTCGATCGCCGTCATCTCGGGGTGGTAGAAGTCCATCGGTTTGCGCTCTCCGTTTCCACGCTCCCTCATTACCAAGCTCTGCTTCAAGAATTCGTAGGGTGGGTCGAAACCGGGCCCTCAGGCCCGGTCGAGGCCCACCGTTGTGCGTCTGCGTGAATGGTGGGCCTCGACCGGGCCTGAGGGCCCGGTTTCGACCCACCCTACAAACTCAAAGCACCTCGGAGTCATTCTCACGCACATCCAATCTTGACGGCAAACAATCCGCAAACGTCATACAGTGCCGTCGTCGATTGAACCACTTTCGCCACCGCCATCCAAGCTCTGAATGCACCGGAGTGGCGTCGATGGGTCCAATCGGAACTTTAAGGTTCAGCGGTCCTTGCATCGAGTATTCTGCATCTATGCGATCAATCGGGATCCTGATATTGCAGGCAGAACGACCCTCAATTCTGCATAGAACTTCGAGCGTGACTCCAAGGCCTCGCTTGCGACCGATGTCGTAATAGCGGCGGATCAAATTGAAATTCGATACAGGAGCCGGCGTCCGAATCCAAATACCGCGTCGACAGTTTGTTACATCCTCGCGAAATACCCAAACGAAGTCGGTGCTAAACCCCTGGTTCTCAACGAACCGGGCGAACGAATCCATCGCTTCGTCAAATGGCGGGGTCTCCGTCACGACTCACACCAACTCATTTCTTCCCGAGGCCGAAAATTCATCCATTCCTCCGGCACCTCTACTCCCTGGCACCTCAGCGACTGCAACCTCAGCGTCAGCGCCGCCCCGTACAGCAGGTTCAACGCCACCGCCACCACCTTGCGATTCTTCGGCTGTTCCAGAAACGAGCCCTTCGTCCATTCGTTGAACGCGCCCATCGCGGGGCCGCACCACACCTGGTAGTCCAGTCGCCGATCCGCCACGCCCGCGTTGGCCCAGCGGGAGGATTGGCCTAAGTACCAGCGGAAGACCAGGGCCATTTTGTGTTTCGGGTCGGCTTCGGCCTTGGGCACCTGTGTCGGGTCGCG
>JBGQCZ010000100.1:0-10968 GCA_041495645.1 Gemmataceae bacterium
CAAGTTGTGGGTCGTGTGCGTGCCGACGAACAAAAAGGTCGTTCGCGATCAGTGGCCGGATCGTGTGTTCGCGAATGAGGACGCCAAGTTCGCGGCCGTGGTCGAAGACATCAAGAAGTTGCACACCGCGGGCCGGCCGGTCTTGGTCGGCACCCGCTCGGTGGACAAGTCGGAGAAACTCAGCGCGCTGCTCAAGGCCGAGAGAATCGACCACGACGTGCTCAACGCGAAGTTTCACTCCCAGGAAGCCGAAATCGTGAAACGTGCCGGGCAATTGGGCAAAGTAACCGTCGCGACGAACATGGCCGGCCGCGGCACCGACATTAAACCGGAGCCGGCGGTGGTGGAGCTGGGCGGATTGCACGTGCTCGGCACCGAACGGCACGAAGCGCTGCGAATCGACCGCCAATTGGCCGGCCGCGCCGGCCGCCAGGGCGACCCGGGGAGTTGCCAGTTCTTTCTATCGCTTGAGGATGAATTGCTCGAAGGACTCAGCGAGGACCGCTATGCGTCGCTCAAGAAAAGGGGCCAGCAGGGCGGCAATGCCGATTGGCAAAGCTATTTCCCGCTCTTCCGCAAGGCCCAAAAGCGCCTCGAACGCAAGCACCGCCGCCAACGCATCGACCTGATGATGTGGCACAAACAGCGCGAAGAGGTTCTCAAAGAACTCGGCGCCGATTTGCACGTGGATTAACGCGAGCCGCTTGCGGTTTTGCGAAAAGTCCTTTCGACATGTCTTTTTTCGCCGCTTCAACCGTCGCCGTCCGCAAGATCGGACTTCAACATCCAAAGGCCGCCCAAACAAGGCACTGTCTCATTGGATTATCATCGTGCCAGGTTTAGGCTAATACTGTCGGTCATTTGTGACGCCCCGGGTCCGGGAAGCAAGAAATGGCCCCGGGAAACGAAGAACTCTTTGTGGCGGAGCCCGCTTGATGGTTGGAAACAGAAATTTCACCGCACCAGGATGCCACTAACTTGATAGAGAAGAGGCCCGTCATGATCAGCAACTCTGGAATCAGATCAATTCTGTCGCGAATTCAACCGCTCGCTCTTGTTGTCTCCGCCGGTGCGCTCGGCTTTTGGTTGGGGCAAGCTCGCGGCGATCGGACGCAAATGGTTTGGCCGCTCGGCATCATGTTGCTGGCCGCCGCGGCAGCGCTGGGCTGGCAGCTACTCCCGCGCGGATCGCGCCGAATCCAGGCGGTCTGGAACGCCTACGCCGACCGTGAAATCGCCCGCTTGCAACTGCGGCAAGCAACGCGCTAGTGCTTTGTCACGCTTTGATTTTCGGGTTCGTAGTGACCCGCTTTGGCGGGTTTCTCGGCTCGAAGACCCGCTAAAGCGAGTCACTACGAACCCGTCAATTGAATGTTGACGCAGCACGAGTCCTCATTTGCAATCGCAATTCTATGTGCCCACGAACTGTTGCAATTGCTGCTCCGTGATCGGCTGTTCGAACTGCGCCCCGACGAAGTAATCGCCCGTGGCCAGCTTCGACAAATGAGCCACCTTGATCGCCATGCCGAGCGAAACTAGCCCGTCCGCCGCTTGCAATTCGCCCTTGATCTGGGTACCGGGCTTAAGTGGCGAGCCGAGCAGCATGCTCACGCCCGACAGCGAAATATTCCAGACCAAGCCGAGGGCTGGGCTTTCGCCGGTGTCCGAAAGAAGTTTGCAGATGGTGCCCTGGGCGGGTTGGCGGCGGAGAGCGCGGCGGCGGTCCGATGGAGGCGCCGCGGTGTCGGTAGTCGATTCCATGGTGAGTCTCATGAGGCGGGATTAGCGAAGGCGCGGAAAATCGAAAGAGACGGTATATTAAGAATTTGATCGTTGCGTGGCCGATAATTCTCTCGGGGGCCGTGCTTTTTTGTCGGCGAATGGTAAGATTTCAACATCCCGCCTAGCTCCCTCCCGCGTCGCCCTCCCGCCTGAAAGGATCCCGATGACCCCGTCTGTTCCCGGCCATCGGCACTCGATCGGCATCGACCGCCGCGAATTGCTGCAAGTCGGTTATTCTGGCTTGCTCGGTCTCGGCCTGTCGTCGTGGATCGGCTCGAGCCGGGCGGCTCAACCCACGCGTTCGCCCAAGTCCGTCATCATCGTTTTCTTGACGGGCGCTCCGAGCCATTTGGATACGTTCGATTTCAAGCCCGACGCACCGGCGGAGATTCGCGGCGAGTTCAAACCGATCGCGACCAAGATTCCGGGCATCGTTTTCGGCGAGCATGTGCCGCGCCTCGCGGCCCGCAATGACAAGTTCGCCTTGATTCGCACCTTCGCTCATCGCGAGAACAACCACCTCGTCGCTACGCACCACGTGCTCACCGGCCATCCGCAGCCCGGCGCGTTTTTCGACAAGGTGGCCTCGCGCGACGATTGGCCCTGCTATTCCGCCGGCATGAATTACTTCCGCCCGCGCGCCGACGGCATGCCGTGCGGCATCAACCTGCCAACTTTCCTGTTCGAAGGCCCGCTCACCTGGCCCGGCCAGCACGCCGGCATCCTCGGCCCCAAACACGACCCATGGCAGATCAACCGCGATCCGAACCGCTCCGATTTCCGCGTCGACAACCTCAGCCTCGCCCAGGGACTGGCGATCGATCAATTGTCGAACCGCCTCGCGCTGCTCGATCAGGTGAATAGCCAACAGCAATGGCTCGCCGACTCCGCCGAAGGCCGCCGCCTCACCGATCAGCAGAAGCGGGCGCTGACGATGCTGACTTCCGGAAAGATCGCCAAGGCCTTCGAGATCGATCGCGAACCGGCCGTGGTGCGCGAACGCTACGGCCGCCACTCGTTCGGCCAATCGCTGCTGCTCGCGCGCCGCTTGATTCAGGCCGGCGTGCCGGTGGTGCAGGCGAACATGGGCCGCGTGCAGAATTGGGACAACCACAGCAATATCTTTCCGACGCTCAAAGACCGGCTTCTTCCGCCGCTCGATCGAGGCGTGTCCGCCCTGCTCGACGATTTGGAAGCACGCGGCATGATGGACGAAACGCTGGTGATGATGCTGGGCGAATTCGGCCGCACGCCGAAGATCAGCGCCACCGGCCGCGACCACTGGGCCCCGTGCTTCTTCGGCATCTTCGCCGGCGCCGGCGTCCGCCCCGGGCAGGTCATCGGCAAGTCCGACAAGATCGGCGCCTACCCCGCCACCACGCCCTATTCTCCCGACGACATCGGCGCGACCGTCTATCACGTCCTCGGCATCGACCCCGCCGCCGAAGTCCGCGACCGCCAAAACCGCCCGGTCACGCTCAACCGCGGCCAAGTCATCCAGCCGCTGTTTGGGTGAAGTGGCAGGCGCATCTCTGCCTGTACCGTAATGGACGGGCGCGGGCGAAGCGTTCAAGCTGACGAGTCGTCGACGCATCGGGGGCGATTCTGTTTTCCATCCCTCAGTAAGCCAACTGCGAATCAACTGCACGATAGGGAATACCAATCCTCGCCGTCAAGCAGCAAAGTCGCAATTTCGCAGCGTCTGGACAAATACAATGTTCTCGATGCGGCTCCACTGACAAGCCAATTGGCCAATCAAACCGCGCCGGCAACATGACCAAAGAAGAGAAACGCGAATTATTGAGCGCCGTGAAAACCACATTCCTTTCTCAATTCGTGGCCTGGAGTGCCGACGACATTATCATTGACGATGAAACGAATCGGCGCTTTACCAAAGCGTGCCGCGATCTCGTGCCGTCGGCCAAGGACTACGAGATTAACTGGACGCTTCTCAACCTACGCAAGTCGTCCAACATCGGTCCTTCCAAGGGTAAGAAAAAACGTCGGCCAACAGATCACAGCGACTATCTTTTTGCGGCTGAAATCGCCGCACGGCAAATGGAAGACAAGTATCGGTTGACGATTGATCGCGTTTTGTGCGACCCGGAGCGAAAAAGCGAATTCGATTCGATCGCCAAGCAGATCGTTCCGGACGTCACTGCTTACCTGCTTCGAAAGGCAGCGCTGACGCTAAGGAAGACGAGGCGTTTGCGGCCGGAATTCATCAAGCGAATCGCGAACTGGGGAACGAGCGTAATCACGCGTGCTGCCCAGGATTTGCAAAATGACCCGGAGTCAATTCCGCGTCAGCCGGGCATTTACATCATTCGCGACAAATCAGGGTATTTGTACATCGGCGAAGCCGACAATCTTCACAAGCGGTTGAAGAAACAGCTCGACCATTCCGACCGCAAGGCGCTCGCTCGTTATTTGTGGGAAATGGGAATTCAAGAACTGTCTGTCGAATTACACGTATTCGCAGCGGACTCTGAAGGGCGACGAACCGCAAATCGACGAGCTTACGAATCGGAACTGATCAGGAGTCGGAAACCGAGGTTCAACATCCGGGATCGCGAATAATGGTTGTCAGAAAAGGTCGTCAGGGTTGACAAAGCAGGACGGAAGTGACTTCTTCACCGTTTCAAGCCATGCCTGACGTTGCGAGTAGTCTGGGTCTGATGGTGGAACGTTTGCAAGCGCTGCCCATTCCACATACCACACCGCGGCAACCAAGTTTGTTTTCGAAGCGGGAATTGCATCGATCAACTTCTGACCGCTAGCGGCTAATCGAAGGGATTCGGCCGCGTGCTCGAGCAACTCGTTGCGATATTCGCTGTCGGCGGCGCGGGGATGACGCCAGTACCGCATCATCAATTCAAGCAGCAGCTCTGCCTCGAAGAGGCCAGAGCAACGCAGGGATTCGTCGACGATCGCCATAGAGAGTCATTCAACTTGCTTTGTCAAATTCAGCTCGGGCGTGTAGGAACTGATTAGCTTCGTCTTAAGCCCGCCGAATAGACGGAGATCCGACCGACGTTTTGAACCGCCCTCGGTGAGGCGAATCAGCCCGACCCGGAGGACTTTTGCAATACTCTCCCAAATTGGCACGCTCAGAGTGCGGCACAGCCTAATTCCAAGATCAAAGGTTTCTCCGAGGTAAAGCGCTCGGTCGCGATCCTTCAACAGATAAACGCCACCCAAACCGTAGAGCTTCTTTACATCCATCGAAGCCGCAGTTTCAAAACTAGTGAACTTGCGATTGGCCAGCTCCGACGAAAGCTCGCTCGCAGATTTTCGCCAGTCCTTTGCCCTTTTTCGGATTGAAAGCGCTGCCCATCGATACTGGAGGCTGGAATAGCCTGGGGCGTAAGTCCTGGCTATCTCGTCGAATCGAACCGCCTTTTTCGGGTCACAGAGAATATCATCGAGACTGAGGTCGTTGGTGCCGATCAAGCCCTGCATAGCAATCTCGCTCGCGAAGCTATAACAGTCGATTTCTTCTCGCGGAAAGCGCGTTCGAATGGTCCGAAGGTTTAGGGCGGCGAACCCCTTCGCCTTCCGAAGATTGAGGAGGCCGTGATTTAATGCTACGGGCTCGTCCTCCATTCCCTTCTCGCGACAGCGTGCGAGAAAGGCCTTATTTAGTTCTGGGTCGGCAATGACGCGATCGATCGAAAAGCCACCATGAGTTTCGAGAAACGCCTCAACCAACGCCCGTGTTACACCTTTGAAGTTTCCATTGACCTTCGATAATGCTCGCCCGTTCGATGTACTCGGCGCGCTCGCGAGTGGCTCAGGTGCTCCTTCTAGATCGTCTCCAACGCGCACAGCCTCAACGCGTGCTGCTGCATTCTTTGCATAGTTCTTCGACAATTCGAGCCCCAGCCAACGCCGGCCAAGTTTCTTGGCGACCACCAGCGTGGTGCCGCTGCCTGCGAATGGATCGAGTACGAGATCGCCAGCACTCGAACTGCATCGAATGATCCTGCCCAAGAGCCGTTCTGGCATTTGGCAGCCGTGAAATCCCGCCCGCTCCTTGAACGTTCCCGCAACACGCGGGAAGTACCAAGTGTCTTCAGCCTCGCTGAATCCCTCGGGCAAGTCTTGTGGCCGCAGGATCCATGTATCGTCAGGCAATCGGCCGTTTGGATTCGCACGCGAGTCGGCGTATACCAATTGGCGCGCTGAGGGAACCCGGATCGCCGGGTCATCGAAATTGAAAGTGAAGTCCTTCGGGCTTTTAACAAAATGGAACAAATGTGCGTGCGAGCGATTGAACTTGCGGGTACAGTTCACGCCGAACGTGTAGTACCAGATCACCCAGCTGCGACAGCTAAGCTTGGCATCTCCCTGCGCAATGAGCTTCAGCTCAGCGGCAAATTCGTCGCCGATTGCAAGCCAAAAGGAGCCCGTGGACTTAAGCACGCGGGCAACTTCCACAATCCATTTTCGGGACCAATTGAGGTACTTCGAATGGCTCTGTCGGTCGTTATATTGGTCGTAATCATAGCCGATGTTGAATGGCGGATCGGCGAAAGCAAGGGCGACGGTTCCCGACGCCATCTTGGCCAAGGAGTCAATGCAATCGCCCTGGCAAATCGAGTCTAGTTCCAATTCCATCGCCAGTTTTCCGTCCGCAACTCAATAAGGCAAAATCGCCAAGATCGGATTGTAAACACAAATTGGTGACCGACTTCCACGTCAGTTGTATCGACAGAAAGAAAAAGGACACCTGTGCTTTGTCCGATGAACGCCTCCCTCACTCGACCGCCTGCTGGGTCCGCTTGGCGACGGTCTCACGCCGGAGAGGGCCGTGCGGTTGCTGGCGTTGAAGGCTGATGCGAAGTTGCCAGCGGGCACGACGAGGCGCCTCCGAAAATCTAAAGCGGCGACAAGTCGCCAGCACTCCGAAATCCAAAAGCGCCTATTTCGGATTTCGGAGTGCGTGCGATTTGTCGCCGCTTTGGGATTTGGGGAGCGAGGAGGCTTGCCGCCGGCGTGGGCGGGTCGATCAACCCGAGATGGGACCACGCCGTCAATACGATTCGGGAAGCTCGCCGCGTTGCTTTTGGGCGTGATGGGAGAGCGCCAAGCCATCGGGTCGTGAGTTGCCGCCGGGCGGGCGGAGTGGATTCAGGTCCGGGAGGTCGTTTGGGAAGCCCATCAGCTTTCGATACAGAGCCGGATCGGCGCTGGCCGTCATGGCGATGATGCCGATCCAAGTCATGCGAAATTCAATGGCGTCTTCGCTGTTCAAAGCAAGAAGGTCGATCAGGCACGCCGCCTCGGGTGAATCGGTGTGCAACCGGCCGTCCTCCGAAACTCCAACATTCGCTTGAATCATGACCACCAGCGGATCGGAGTCTCAATTTCTCTCTTGGTCGTGTTGCATGCCGCGCAGGCGTACAGCAAATTGTCGTAGTCGACGGCGAGGTCGGGGCGAATGGCGGATGGCAGAAAGTGGTCGATGTCGAAGACGCCGCGGACGCGTCCCCATTGCTCGCGAAGCAAACAGTAAACACATCGAAATGAAAACTCATCGCGCAGCCAGGGGCGGTAACTCGCGTGGTCCGCGTAGCCGACGGGGCCATGACGCCGGACGTGCGGTGCGAGAGGATAATCGAAGGGATTGGTCATTAGGGCAACTTCTGGGCGGCCACTCGAGTCAGAAGTTCCTGATGGAGCTTGCGAGCGTCATCGAGCGGAAGCGGAGCGACCTCTTGACGGTATCGGAGCATTGCTTCCTGCAACCCGGCGAGTTCAACGAGTTCGGTCGAAGTGAGGCCGGCGGCGTGCTTCCGCTTGATGAGTTCCGCACGCCGGGCATTTTTCGCGTCGGTCCATTCTTCCGCGTTCGCAGAGCCGTTCATCGAATGCGACGGCGGAACAATGCAAGCCACCGCTCGCCCGTTTAATTCCAGCACGGAACCGCCGGGTTCAGCCGACAGCGAGAGGACGAATTGCTTCACGGTTTCGTCCTGGTTGTCGAGGCTTATATGGTTCATGGCGAATTCCCAATGCGGCATTCCCAGCGATGCCATTATACAGCCCCGTCGCAGAGTAGAACGGAATTCATTCCGTTCGAGTGGTGAACGGTTACGGCGTTGCGTCGGGATGGAAACGGGTGTATACTATAAGTGCCTGGCAATTTGTGTTCAGGTCGGCTGCAATTCACGCGTTCATTTTTCGGCGAAGTCTATCATGCTCAAGTCAAAGCCAAGTCGGTTCCCGGTTTGTGTTCCGCGAGGATCGCTATGCCAGAGCGATCAGCAGGCGCACTGCCTAGACTCAATTTCAACTCGGTTCCCAACTCAATTGCCAACCACCGACCACCGCACTCACTCCTCAACTCACTCACAAACTCACTTCTCAACTCACTCACAAACGCACTACACAACCACCACCACCACTTTCCCAACTAACTTTTTGAAGGCATCGGGGGCGAGCGGGAAGTCTGGTCCCGGCAAGGAGATGCGTCCAGAAACCGAGATTGGCGCACAGAGTCAAAAGTTGGATTTAGTTTGGTTCGGAGACGCGGGGTTGGGCGGGGAAACACGGACGAAGGCTGGAATGGCTGCTTGTCATCCGCTCCCGGCGTCGTTTATACTGGCTCGCATGAGCTTCATGCCGCACATTCCGCTCGCCTCGTCGCGCCGCGAGTTTCTGTTTCGGGCCGGCGGCGGGTTTGGTTCGTTGGCGCTATCGGCGATGCTCGCGCGAGACGCCGAGGGGACAAGCCCCCCGGCTCGCAAATCGGATGCGGCTCGCCAATCCAATCCGCTGGCCGCGAAGCCGTCGCATTTCGAGGGCAAGGCGAAGTCGGTCATTTTCATGTTCATGGTCGGCGGGCCGAGTCCCATCGAACTGTTTGACCCGAAGCCGGAATTGCTGAAACGCCAGGGGCAGCCGTTGCCGAAAGAACGCGGGATGTTCGTCAGCCAGTTCACCAAGGGCGATACGCCGCTGCTGGCGAGCACGCGGAAGTTCGCGAAGCACGGACAATGCGGGCTCGAAGTGTCGGATCTGCTGCCGAACCTGGCGACGTGCGTCGATGACATTTGCTTCCTGCGCTCTTGCTGGTGCAACAGCACGATTCACGCCCCGGCCATGTACGAGTTGCATTCCGGCCGCGCGCTCATGGGGCATCCGAGCCTCGGCTCGTGGGTCACGTATGGGCTCGGCAGCGTCAGCGATAATCTGCCGGCGTATTGCGTGATGCCGCAACCGGAAGGCGTGCCGGAGGGCGGAGCGCCGTGCTGGGGTTCGGCCTATCTCCCGGCCGTCTACCAGGGCACGCTGCTCCGCAAAGGCCCGGCGCCGATTCTCAACCTGAAACCGCCCGCCGACGTTTCCGACCAGCGGCAGCGAGAAGCGTTCGACCTGCTGAAGAAGCTCAACGAGATGAACCTCGAACCACGCGATACAGAACTGGCCGCCCGCATCAGCACCTACGAGCTTGCTTATCGCATGCAACAATACGCTCCGGAAGCCGTCGATCTGGCGCGCGAGACGGCGAAGACACGCGAAGAATACGGCCTGAACGAGTCGAAGACGGCCGATTTCGGCACGCGGCTCTTGCTGGCTCGGCGACTGGTTGAACGCGGGGTGCGTTTCGTGCAGGTTTATTCCGGAGGCGGACCGCTCGTCACGCAGTGGGACGCGCACGACGACATCAACGGCAACCACGAAAAGATGTGCGGGCACGTGGACAAGCCGATCGCAGCACTGCTGAAGGATCTTAAGCGCCGCGGGCTGCTGGAATCGACGCTGGTGGTATGGGCGAGCGAATTCGGCCGCACGCCATTCAGCCAAGGCGGCAAGGGCCGCGACCACAACCCCTACGGCTATACGATGTGGATGGCCGGCGGCGGAGTAAAGGGCGGGCAAGCAGTTGGCGCGACGGACGAATTCGGCATGAAGGCCATCGAGAATCGCATCAGCGTGAACGACTTCCACGCGACGATCCTGCACCTGTTGGGTATGGACCACGAGAAATTAACGTTCCGCCACAACAGCCGCGATGAACGGTTGACGGATGTGGGCGGGCAGGTGGTGAAGGAAGCTTTGGCGTGATGTGCGAAATGCTAGTTCTTGTTGAATCGTCTTTGAAAGCACGACGCTTTCCTTGGTGGCTAATGGCGGCGCTCATTGGCGGTTGGCTGTTGGTCGGCCACGGTTGTCATGGGCCCGATGAAGACCACGAACTTTGCATCCCGTTGGTCAAGTCGGAATCGCCCGAAAATCGTTGAACGCGCTTTCCGCATTTTGGACAGTATCTGTCATGAATCGATTGCTCCCACTGTTGCGGCAACTCGTACCGGACTTAGACGCACCCGGCGACGCCGAATTGCTGACTCGGTTCGTGCGTCATTGCGACCAAGAGGCGTTCGCGACGTTGGTGCGGCGGCACGGAGCGCTGGTGCGCGGGGTGTGCCAGCGGTGGCTGCGTCATGACGCCGACGCGGACGATGCGTTTCAGGTCGTGTTCATCATTCTGGCGCGCAAAGCCCATTCGTTAACGCATCCGGAACGATTGGCGAGTTGGCTGCACGGCGTGTCGGTTCGAACGGCTCGTTTCATTCGCACGCGCACCGCACGACGACGGCAGCGGGAAACGACTCTATCGCTGCATTGGGCGTCAGACGAGCGTGAATCATCCGATCCGGACCTCGGACCGCTGCTCGACGAGGAAGTGGCGCGATTGGCCGAGAAATATCGCTTGCCGGTCATTCTCTGTCACATGCAAGGATTGACGCGGCGGCAGGCGGCGTTGCGGCTCGGCTGTCCGGAAGGCACGCTTTCGGCGCGGCTGGCGCGAGCCATGACCAAGCTGCGGCGGCGATTGTTGCAACGCGGCATCGCGCCCGTGGCGCTGGCCGGCCTGGCGGCCACCGCCGAAGCAAGTTTGCCGCGATCGGTGGTTAGCGCGGCGCTGCGGGTCGCCGAAGGCTCGGCTACTCAATCCGTTTCCCATCTCGCTCAAGGAGTTCTTCAGATGTGGACCGTTCAACGCGTGTTCCGTCTCACCGCGACGTTCGCTATCGTCTTCGGATTGTTGGTCGGCGGTTTGGCGCTTGGGCAGTTCGGCGGTAATGGACCCGTGGCTCGCGCTGAAACCCCGGGAGGTGCCGCCAAGGGCGAAGTCGCACCGATTCGTCTCATGGTGAAGACCGGCGAGAAGGGAGC
>JBGQCZ010000101.1:0-10942 GCA_041495645.1 Gemmataceae bacterium
CAAACACCCCCATACCTCCACACTCCCACACCTCAACACCTGACGAACACTTGGGAGAGCCGGAAGGCTTCATCCACCTCGGCCTATTCGACAAGCAGAACTGGGGATTGATTATTTACGATGAGGTGCACCTGCTGCCGGCGCCGGTGTTCCGCGTGACGGCCCAAATCCAGGCCCGGCGGCGGTTGGGTTTGACCGCCACGCTCGTGCGGGAAGATGGACGCGAGTCCGACGTGTTCTCATTGATCGGCCCGAAGAAATACGACGTGCCGTGGCGCGACTTGGAACAACGCGGCTGGATCGCGGAAGCGACGTGCCACGAAATCCGCATCGCGTTGCCGGAATCGCTGCGGATGGAATACGCGGTCGCCGAATGGCGGCACAAGTTCCGCATTGCCAGCGAGAATCCGGCCAAGGACGACGTGGTGGGCAACCTGCTCGAAAAGTATCGCGACAGCCGGGTGCTGATCATCGGCCAATACTTGAAGCAATTGAAGCAGATCGCGCAGCGCTTGGAGTTGCCGCTGATCACCGGCTCGACACCGACCGAGGAACGTGAAACGCTTTACAACCATTTTCGCCGCGGCATCGTACGGCACCTGATTCTGTCCAAGGTCGGTAATTTTGCCATCGACCTGCCCGATGCGAATGTGTTGATTCAGGTGTCGGGTACGTTCGGTTCGCGGCAGGAGGAAGCGCAGCGGCTGGGCCGAATCCTGCGCCCCAAGACCGGCGGCGAAGTGGCTCATTTTTACACGATCGTGACGCGCGATACCCGCGAACTCGATTTCGCCCATCACCGGCAGATGTTCCTCACCGAGCAAGGCTATAGTTACGGCATCAACGACGGCGCCGAATTCGTGGCGCAAGCAGACCAGAACGGCTTAGCGCTGGCCGGGAAGAACTGACATGAACCCAGAAACCCGCCTGGCCGTGAAACTGCATCGTCGCGTGTGTCTGGTCCTGACGGACGACGCGATGCTAGCCGAAGAACTGCTGGCGCGGAAAAAGCTCGCCCAAGACGTGGCCGGCCGACTGACGGACAAAGCGCTGTTGGTGCGGTCGGGGCGAGTCGAAGCGGTCGTCGAGGAACTGAAGCGCATGGGCCACACACCACGTGTTGTGGCCCGCGGCGAAGCCTAATTCTCATCATTCTCTATGCTTCCTTCGAACGACACCTGGTCGGAACGACTTGAGACAGCTCTGTCCGCGTACGATGTGCAACTTGTCCGGCAAATCGCAGCGCGACTGCTCAAGACACGCAGCCAATGGCCGATCGACGAATTGCGGCAACGGATCCGCGAGGCATGCGGCAATGCGCCGGTGATCGATCGGCGTCTGAAGGATTTGCCCGAGGCGTGCGTGGTCTTGCTGGCGGCGATCGGCGTCAGCGGTCGGCCAAGTTGGACGGTCAGCCGACTGGTGGAAATGTTGGCCACACTCGGGCACGCCGAAGGTCTAACTCCCATTCAACGATTGTTTGAGGAAGGTCTCGTCTATCCGGTCGAGCCGCCGAAGGACCGCAAGGTGCGGCATTTCGACTATTGGCTGTCGAACGGGGGCGTCGACGGCCTTCGGGTGTTCGCGCATCCGCAGGTCACGCGGCGGGCGCGGCTGCGGGACTTGGGGTTGCCCGAATTGCCGGCGGTAGTGCCGGCGCGCGGCGAACCGCGGGAGGCCGATGGCTTGGAATGGCCGGCTCGCCTGGCGATCGCATGGCAACAGGTCGATGAGATGCCGCTGCGCCGGACGATGCAGCAAGGTTTCTTCAAACGCGATTTGCAACGACTGCGCTCCGATCCGTTGCTCGCCGCGCCTTTTGCCGATCATCCATCGGACGTCCCCGACGCCGGGCTGTTGACGGTAGCGTGGGCCCAAGCTTGTGGATTGATTTGCGCGGACGGGACCGAACTTCGGGCCGCGGAGTTTCCCGAAGCGTGGCGTGGCGGCACGCCGGCGCTGATCGCCCATCTTTGGCATTCGCTTGCGGAAGTGGAGTCGTGGGACCCGATTCGCGGTTGGGAAGTCGGCGGTACGTCGAATCCGTTTCCGGCGGTGTACCCCCTGGTGCTGGCGGTGCTGGCGCGCCAGCCCGAGAAAGCCTGGGTCCGGCCCGACGACGTGGAAAAATGGCTGGTATCGAGTCACCCGTTCTGGGGCGGAATGAACCGCAGTCCCGGTTGGGGTCGCACGTTGCTCGTTGGGCTCTTTTATCAGTTGAAGTTGGTTCAGATTGCTGTCGGACCGGATAAAGAGTTTGTCGTGCGGTTGTCGGCGCTGGGACGCTGGCTCCTGTCCGGGGACGCCGCGCCGCCGCCGTCGCAGTTCTTTGAGCAGACGCTGATCGTGCAGCCGAATTGCGAAGTCCTTGTTTTCCGTCAAGGCCTGACGCCGCAGTTGTTGTCCGATTTGACGCGGATCGCGCGTTGGAAATCGATCGGAACCGCGTGCCAGATGGAATTGGACGCCGCGCGTGTCTACCGCGGGCTCGAATCCGGCTTGGGACTTGAGGACGCATTGCACATGTTGCAACGGCACGGCATGCGGCCGATGCCGGACAATGTGGCGGACGCCCTGCGCACCTGGGCCGGTAAGCGCGAGCGAATCGTCGTATACGACTCGGCGGCTTTGATCGAGTTTGCCACACCCGCCGACTTGAACGAAGCGCTCAATCGTGGATTGATCAATCGCCGCCTGAACGATCGAATCGGACTTGTCCGCGATGAGGATGCGCTCGACTACCGTCACTTCCGCCTGACCGGTACGCGCGATTATGGCGCCAAGGCGGAACAATGCCTGATGGTCGCCGACGACGGGCTTACCTTGACCGTTGATGCATCCCGCTCGGACCTGCTTCTTGAAACGGAGCTCGCGGGCGTCGCCGAGCAGTTGGACTCGACTCCGGACAGTCGAACGTATCGACTCACACGTGCGTCTTTGCGCAAGGCGCTGGACGCAGGGTATTCGCTCGCCGATTTGGAAGAATGGATGACGCAGCGATCCGGCAAGCCGCTGTCGCCGGCCGCAAAGTTGTTGGCGTCCCCTGACGATTCCGCCGAGTTTCGTTTGGAGCCTTGTGTCGTGCTTCACGCTCCGACCGAGGCGATGGCCGACGGCCTGCTGCAATGGCCGGAATCGCGAGACTTGATTCAATCGCGCCTGGGACCGAAGGCGTTGGTCGTCGCAGAAGCGGACGTATCGAAATTACGCGGCGTGATTTACGCGGTCAATCAGCGTTTCCTGGGCGGATGACGCGATCTCGGGAGACAGGGCTCGTTGGTACGTTTGCCAAGTCAGTTTCGCGCATCGCTGCCACGAATAACGGCGGCTGAATTCGATCACTCCGCGTCGCAATTCTTCCCGCCAATCGTCATGTTCGATCACTTTCCGCATGGCGTCGTTCCAGCCGGCTTCATCGTCAGGTTCAACAAACTGAGCGTGATTGCCGCAGACTTCGCGTAGCGCGGCAGCGGTTGATGCGATGACTGGGCCGCCACAGGCCATCATCTCAATCGGTGGCAAGCCGAAGCCTTCGTAGTACGACGGATAAACCAGGGCTCGAGCGCCGTTGTAAAGCGCGGGCAAGTGGGCGTCGGCCACGTAGCCGAGGTGGATCGCACCGCGATGCCGGGCCGTGGATTCGTAGAAATCGCGAATTGCGGCGAAGTTCCAACCCCAGGTGCCGGCCAATACGAGCGGACAACGCGAGCGTAGCGAATCGGAAAGCCCGCAATAGGCACGCAGGAGCGTGAGCAAGTTCTTGCGCGGCTCGATGGTGCCCAAATACAGCAAATAAGATCCTGACAATTTGAGTTGAGCGAGAAGCGGCGCAACTTCATTGGCGGACATGGGGCGCAGATCTGTTCGGATGCCGTTGGGGATCGCGCTGACGCGGTCGCCGGGGAAGCCAAGGTGGCGGATGATTTCCGCGCGTACGCATTTCGATCCCGTGATGATGTGACGGCAATGCGCCAATCCGCGCTCGAATTGCCGGCGATGCAACGCCATTCGCTCCGCCGGGTGCCATTCTGGGTACAGAATAGTCGACAAATCGTGGACGGAGACCACGGCCGGAATGTCGCACGGCCAGGGGATGAAGTTCGGTTCATGGTAAAGGTCGAAATCGTGACGCAGGCTGGCACGCCGGAAGGTTCGTTGGGAGACCTTGCGTGCGGCGTGTCGAACGAAACCGGTGAACTTTCGCCGCAACGGCAGCTCACGCGACGGTTGGGAATTCGCGTCTCGCGGTCGCGCGGCGAGGAGTGAACTTGCGGTGGAAACGGCGGCGGCCAGCCAACCGTCGGGAAAAGCCCGAACCTGTCCGCCGCTCTGGTTCTTCAACTCCGCCAACAGGCTCTTGGCGTAAGATCCCACGCCGGTTCGCAATCGGCAGGCGGTGAAAGCGTTGAACAGGATTTTCATGGACACCAATCTCGAATCTCAGGCGGCGCGGGCGGGGGGTGGTTGGCACATCAGTTCGGCGATTCGCGAATCGGGAACGGTTTGCCGTTTTCTGCGGACTCGGTGACGTTCGAGCAGAACCATCGGGAGTCTCGCCAGGATCGACGCCGCTGCCCGCAGGTAGGCCATCGCGGGGCGAGGAGTCGTTTCGCCGCTATCCGCTCGCCAGCCGGCACGCTGGACTCGCGGCCAAAGACCAGCAACCGAAACCGCCGCCAATCGCGAGCGGGCGTTTTTCAGACTCACCAGCACCCGATTACGTTCGACGTGGAAACAGAAAAACGGCGACCCTTCTTCGGAACTGCCGCAATGGTCGTGGAGCACGACGGCGCGCGGCTCGTAGGTGAATTTCCAGCCGCGCAGACGGGCGCGCCAGGCCAGGTCGAGATCCTCGTAATACATGAACAAGCGCTCGTCGAAGCCACCCAATTCGTTGAGCATTTCGCGGCGAAAAAATGCGCCGGCGCCGCACGCGCCGAAAACTTCGGCCGGCTCATCGTATTGGCCCAGGTCCGCTTCCCGAAAGCCGCGATCGCCGCCGCGGCCATCGTGGTATAGCATCAGGCCGGCGCTGTTGATTCGCGTCGGATCCTGCCGGAAGCGAATCTTCGACGCCACTCCGCCGATGCTTGGCGAGCGCTCTATTGCGACCAGCATTTGGGCCAGCCAGTCCGGCGCCGCCTCCGCATCGTTATTCAAAAGCGCTAGAAATTGTCCGCGAGCCATGTGGAAACCGGCGTTGTTGCCTGCGGCAAATCCCACGTTTCGCGACAGCGCGAGAATCTGTACCCAAGGAAATGTCCGACGAACTTGTTCGACCGAACCGTCGTCGGAGGCGTTGTCGATCAGAATCGCTTCCCAATAATCGCGCGGCAGTGTTTGCCGCTCGAGCGAGCGCAGGCAATCATCGAGCAGATGCCGGCCGTTGAAGTTCACGACAACGACGCTAATGAGCGGCAAATTGTCGTCGGTGGCGGACATGAGCGTGTCGCCTCCTCCAACTGGTCATGCGGCGGCCTTGCTCAACGCCGGCTGCGCGTTGCCGCGATACGCTTGAATGACTTCGGACATTGGTCCGAACTTGATGATCCGTCCATGGTCCAGCCAAATTCCGGTTTGGCAGACGCGCGCCAGGCTGTCGAGGTCGTGGCTGACCATCACCAGAAGCCGGGCGTTTTTCATGAGTTGGGCCATGCGCTCGCGGGCCTTCACTTGGAATTCGCGGTCGCCAACACTCAAGACTTCGTCAACGAGAAGGACTTCCGGCTCGACCGCGGTGGAAATGGCGAATGCCAACCGCACCAGCATCCCGGCCGAATAATGCCGCACGGGCATGTTCATGAAATCGCCCAGTTCGGTGAACTCGGCGATTTCCTTTTGCTTGGCGGCAATCGACTTCGGCGTTTCGCCGAGCAAGTAGCCGCGGTAGTGAATGTTTTCCCAGCCGGTCGACTCCATTTCGAAGCCGAGCGTGATGTCGAAGAGCGAACAAATGCGGCCGTCGACGGTTCGCGTGCCGGAGGTTGGAGGATACACGCCGGCCAGTACGCGCAGGAGCGTGCTTTTCCCGGCGCCGTTGTGGCCGACGATGCCGATGCGGTCGCCGTCCTCAGCACAAAGATCGACTTGATTCAGAGCGCGCACTTCGACGTACGGATTCACCGACCGCCGGTACATATGGTGGATCAGGTATTCCTTCAGGGTCACTTGCCGCTTTTGGCGAACCCGAAAGTGAAGCGAGACGTTTTCCAAGTCGATTAGAGCCATGAGACGGCAAAGACCCCCGCGGCCCTTGGGTTGGCCGTTGATAGTGACGCTCGCAGTTGACGGATCAAAGGTGGAAGATCAAACGTTTTTGCAGGCGGGCCATCAATAGGCAGGCCAACCCGGCAGCGGCGGAGATGATAACCAATCCCTCGAAATAGGTGAAGGCCGAAGGGATGATACCTTCGAGGATCGGGTCGCGAATCAGTCGCAGGAAGATGACGACGGGGTTGATTTCGTTCACCCAACCTAAGTCGTTTTGCTCCAACAAGCGAGATTCGTAGATAATCGGTGTCGCGTAAAAGCCAATTTGGAAGCCGACTTCGGCCAAATGCTGGGCGTCGTGAAAAAACACGGTCGCCAACCCGGCGAGCACCGCCATCGACCAGCAAAACACAAAGAGCATCAATACGCCGGGCACGGCTTGCCACATGGCCAATGGATGCAATTCGCGGTAACCGGCGACCCCCATGCCGATGACCAGAGCCAATACGAGCCCCAACGCGATGACAAAGTGGAAGGTAGCGGAAAGGACCGTTCGCAGCGGAAAGATCGCCAGCGGCATGGGCGTCTGGCGAATGTACTTTTCGCCCGAGAAAAACGACTGACAGCCTTGCAGCGTGCAATTCACGATGTATTGCCAGATCGCGAGCCCGGAAAGCAGATACGGGGCGTATTCGACCGCACTCTGCTTGAAGAGCTTCGAAAAAACCAGACACATGATGACGGTCATGCACACGGGATGCAGCAGCGACCAGCCGATTCCCAAGAACGAGCGGCGATAGCGTGTGCGCAGGTCGAGTTTGACGAGAGACAACCAGAAATGGCGACACTTCCAGATCGAGTCGAAATAAGCGAGCATACGCCCTCGCGGAATCCTTTCCGGGCTGCCAATCTTCGCCATGTTTCCAAGAGCGCGTGCCTTGACCGATCCTTGGCACGGCTATCTCCGGAGGTCCATGAAATACCGAAGTTGCCGTTTCTTCGCAACCCCCAGTTTTGTGCGCGAACGTCACACGAATTCAGTCTTGAAGATTGATCGGCAGCAACAGGATGTTTTGAACGGTAACGGTTCGCGTCGACAGGTCGACTTGATATTGGACCCATAGCGGTCTAACGATGACCGCACGCAAGATCGCGCTACGTGGCTCCCCGCAGGTCGCGGCTTGACCGGCCAGCAGTCGATCGATGGCGTGCGCTGCTTTCGTAACGGCGGACCGATCATTGGTATGGACCCAAATGTCGGCCAGTTGGCTGAGTGCGACTTCGTTCCACCGAACCACGAAGTTCATAAGCTCTCCAAGTGCTTAATCACTTCCTCGGTCGTGTAGAGTTTGGTGTCTTTCTGCGATCGCTCAATGTCTTCACTTGATAGCTGCGACCAACCCCAAGCGATCAAAAGTCGATCATTTTCGGCCTGGACCTGCTTGAGTCTCTCTCTTTCCACTGTGGGAACGAAAAAGCCAAGAGTCTTTCCGGCGGGATCGACAAATTCGAGTTCCGCGTCAGTCCCGTTTAGCTTCGCGTGCATCGCGGAATCGACAATTACCTTGTTCATGGATGGTCCTCGTCATGCGGCGTGTGCTACCAATGTCTCCAAATGAATTTGCACACTTTCAGCCAGCGCATTGAGATTATAGCCGCCTTCCAAGCAACTTACCACGCGGCCCTTGGCGTGTGCTTTCGACACCTCCAGCACTTTCTCCGTCATGCGGATGTAATCCTCGGTCTCGAGCCCGAGCGAGCCGATCGGGTCCAGCCGATGAGCGTCGAAGCCGGCGCTGAGGAGCACGAGTTCTGGCTTAATCTTGTCGGCGCACTGCTCGACCGCCTGCGAAAACTCATCGAGATAGGCATCGCGCGAAATGCCAAAGGGCAGCGGTGCATTTTGTGTAAAGCCCAGTCCGCGTCCAGTTCCCGTTTCGCCTGCCGATCCCGTGCCTGGATAAAACCCGTGGCCGTAGCGATGGATGCTCAAGAACATCACCTGCGAATCGTCGTAGAAAATGTCCTGCGTGCCGTTGCCGTGGTGCACGTCCCAATCGACGATGAGAACGCGGGTCAATCCATGATCGTCGAGGGCGTGCCGGACTGCCAACGCGACATTATTGAACAGACAGAAGCCCATCATTCGTTCGGGCGTGGCATGGTGGCCGGGCGGGCGAATGAGGCACAAGGCGGTGCGGTCCTTGCCGGCCAGCACGGCGTCCACCGCCGCGCATGCGGCGCCGGCCGCGAGCTTCGCCACGGCTGGCGATTCCACGCTGACCACCGTATCGGGATCGGCGCGGCCGCCGCCTTCCGAAACCAACTGATCGAGTATGGTCAAGAACGACCGGTCGTGTACGCGCTCGATCGAACGGTCGTCGATCGGCTCGAAGGGCAGGGGAGTGCAACGTTCAATCAACCCCGATTGGCGGAGTCGCTCCGTGACCGAGCGCAGGCGACCGGAGGTTTCGGGATGTTGCCCGGTGTCGTGCAGCAAGAATCGCGAATCGGTGAGGAGCAGAGTCATCGCGCACCTCAGAGCTGCTGAAAATCGAACGATGTTTGGTTTGTTTTATCGCTTTGACGACAAACGCCGATTGGCGAGTTGCTCTTGCAGCCTTAACATCAACTTGGATCGATTTGCCGTGCAGGAGCCGCGACCAGCGATGCGCGTTAATCAGGTGCTGACCGGAGATTGTTTGCAGTTGTTGGCGAAATCACCCGAAGGTTGCGTCGATCTGGCCTTCGCCGATCCGCCCTTCAACATCGGCTACGAATACGATTCCTATGACGACCGCCGCGAACGAGACGACTACCTGGCATGGGCCGAGAAATGGCTGAGCGCCGTGAAACGCGTGCTCAAACCCACGGGCTCGTTCTTTCTCGCCATCGGCGACGAATACGTGGCGGAGCATAAGGTATTAATTGATCGGCTCGGACTTAATTTGCGCAATTGGATCGTCTGGCACGATACCTTCGGCGTGCACTGCACGAAGAAATTCAGCCGCAGCCACGCCCACATCTTGTACTACGTCGCCAATCCAAAACGATTCACGTTTAATGCCGACGAGGTCCGCATTCCGTCGGCCCGGCAAACGACCTATGCCGATCGTCGTGCCAATCCCAAGGGCAAGGTTCCCGACGATACCTGGGTGTTGCGGCCGCAAGAGGACGAATCCTTGTTCCGGCCCGAAACTGATACTTGGTACGTTTCGCGTATTTGTGGAACTTTCAAGGAGCGGGTCGATCATCCGTGTCAGATGCCGGAAGCATTGCTGGAGCGGATCATTCGTGTCGCGAGTAATCCGGGCGATTTGGTGCTCGACCCATTCTCTGGCAGCGGCACGACTCTCGCGGCCGCGAAGAGCCTCGAGCGAAATTGGCTGGGCATCGAGCTTTCCGAGAATTATGCCGAGCAAATTCGCGAGCGACTCAAAGGCAAGAAAAACCTGTTCAGCGCTTAGCCCGTGGTCGCGGCGCGTTCCACTCTCAGTCGTGCCGGCAGTAATTCCACGATTACCTTGCGCACCCCATCTTCGGGATGACAAAAGAACTCGCCGTCGAGATGAATGCGCATCGGCGTTTCGCATTTCGCTTCGAGCCGCCGGCATTGGCCGAGCCACATGCGCGGATGATCGGCCGGCAGCGTGCCGCGAAGCATGTTCGGGAAGTTACGCAGGATGTCCCAGCGGCTGACCGGCCCGGCGTGCATGTAATCGAAAAGCCCGTCGCTCAGGTCGGCTTTCGGCGTCAGCGGAAAGTTGCCCTCGCGTTGACCGAGATTGAGCGTCAGCGCCAGGGTGGGCGCCGTTCGTGTTTTGTCGTCGAATTGCAACGTAGTCTTGGGCTTCTTGAAGTGCCAAATCATGGCTTTGAATACGGCCAGACTGTAAAGAAGCACGCCGCGCACCCATTTGATTCGGCGAGCCTCGACGGTAACGTCGCCATTAAAGCCAATTCCAAGACCGTTCACGAAATAGCGATGTCGCCCATTTGCCGCCTTGATTTGGCCTACATCGACCTCTTGGATGACCGTGGGCTGAGTTGGGTCGCCATCGACTCCCAGTGCATGTGCGTAGTCGTTGGCGGAACCAAACGGCCAGACTGAGAACACCACCTCTGGATTGCTGGCCTTGAGGATTCCATTGGCGACTTCGTGAACGGTGCCGTCGCCGCCGGCCGCCACGATTTTCCCGAATCCGTCTTGAACTGCTCGTTCCGCGATGGTCTCGGCGTCGCCGGGCGCAGTCGTCGGACGAAAATCATGGTTGAGATTCGCGGACTGGCGGTAGCGTTCGATGCCGCGCAGCGCCCGACCCCGGCCCGAGGCGGGATTGAAGATAACGCAAGTCTTCGCTGGATCAATCATGGGCGAACTGCGCCGTCTGTCTCATCGTGCCGTTATACTCGGATGCATCTTCAGTTCCGCCCCCATCAAAAGAAACAATTCCAAGACTTATTCTTGCAGAAAAACGCCTATATTTGTAGCGTTTTCTTTAGTGTACAAATGAACAGAACTTGTTTCCTCTGCGTGCCCGTGTTCGTGGGCAACAACGGCATGTTGCGCGAGGCAAAATCCCTGAACGCCGAGAACTTCTGAGTTGGTGTACAGATGATCATGCGACTATAATAGCAATGGCCTCGAGGGGGAGGGGCACTTCTTGGGCTGGCACACCGAAGCACGACCTGAGTCAGCCCTCCCCTCCTTTTTTCGGGGGAATCTCCAGTG